>NZ_JBFUES010000838.1:0-3336 GCF_056403875.1 Bradyrhizobium sp. P2_E8 | reverse complement strand
GGCTTTGGCAAGTCCGTAGCGCCTGAGCACGTCCTCGGTAACTTCGAGGATCCGCTCCGGCGTCAAGACAACGGCTTCATTCATGCCAGCACCATGTTCCCGTTGAGGGCTCAGTTACCCGGCGATGGAGCTGCTTCCGAAGCGCCCGTGCCGGTCGTTTCGGAAAGCTCTCGCCTCAATGAGGCAGTTTTGCAGCMTGCGCCGCGATCTGGCGCGCCACCAGTAAATTGAGCCAATGCCCAATCGTCCCGGTCAAATTGATGATTTCGGTCGTCATTGTCGTAAGTCTCCATTCGTCCACGGTCCCCTCTCTTCAATTTCGTCCCTCGATCCGCATTTGTTTCGGACGTCGGGGCTTCCGGGGGTGGCCGCGGGATGCCCAATCGGAGCATCCGAGAACGGATATACACGTCCCGCTGACAGATTTCAATATCTGTCAGTCAATGATCCGTGATTGACAGCTCCCTTTTGATCCGCCGACCCGGCGGGCGGGTCCAGCGGTCATCCCCCGTTACCTTGCCTCCACTGTTTGTTTCGCCCTCCCCGCTCTGCTAAATCACGGCGTAAAAAGCATTTTGGCCGGTCGCCGCCCCCTGGGGCCGCCGCCCACCTTCCTGGAGCAGTCTGATGATCCCCCGCTATACCCGCCCGGAAATGGCCTCGATCTGGGAGCCGCAGACCCGGTTCAAGATCTGGTTCGAGATCGAGGCGCACGCGGCGGACGCCCTGGCCGAGCTCGGGACGATCCCGAAACAGGCCGCCAAGACGGTCTGGGACAAAGCCCGTAACGCCACCTTCGACGTCGCCCGCATCGACGAGATCGAGCGCGAGACCAAGCACGACGTCATCGCCTTCCTCACCCACCTCGCCGAGATCGTCGGCCCCGAGGCGCGCTTCGTGCACCAGGGCATGACCTCCTCCGACGTGCTCGACACCTGCCTCAACGTCCAGCTCACCCGCGCCGCCGACCTGCTGCTCGCCGACCTCGACAAGGTGCTGGCGGCGCTGAAGAAGCGCGCCTTCGAGCACAAGATGACGCCGACCATCGGCCGCAGCCACGGCATCCATGCCGAGCCGGTGACCTTCGGCCTCAAGCTCGCCTATGCCTATGCCGAATTCTCGCGCGCCAAGGAGCGCCTGATCGCGGCGCGGAAGGAAGTCGCGACCTGCGCCATCTCCGGCGCCGTCGGTACCTTCGCGCAGATCGATCCGCGCGTCGAAGAGCACGTTGCAAAAGCCATGGGCCTCGTGCCCGAGCCGATCTCGACCCAGGTGATCCCGCGCGACCGCCACGCGATGTATTTCTCGACCCTTGGCGTGATTGCCTCCTCGGTCGAGCGCATCGCGGTCGAGATCCGCCACATGCAGCGCACCGAGGTGCTGGAGGCCGAAGAGTTCTTCTCCGAGGGACAGAAGGGCTCTTCCGCCATGCCGCACAAGCGCAACCCGGTGCTGTCCGAAAACCTCACCGGCCTCTCCCGCATGGTGCGCGCCTATGTGACGCCGGCACTGGAGAACGTGGTGCTCTGGCACGAGCGCGACATCTCGCACTCCTCCGCCGAGCGGATGATGGGGCCTGACGCGACCGTCACCCTCGACTTCGCGCTGGTGCGCCTTGCCGGCCTGATCGACAAGCTGCTGGTGTATCCCGCCAACATGCAGAAGAATCTCGATCGCCTCGGCGGCCTCGTGCACTCCCAGCGCGTGCTGCTGGCGCTGACGCAGAAGGGCGCGARCCGCGAGGACGCCTACAAGCTCGTGCAGCGCAACGCCATGCCGGTCTGGCGCGGCGAAGGCGACTTCCTCCAGCTCCTGAAGAAGGACACTGAAGTGAAGAAGTATCTCACCGACGCCGAGATCGAGGAGCAGTTCGACCTCGGCTATCACCTCAAGCACGTCGACACGATCTTCAAGCGCGTGTTCGGCGAGAGCTGAGCGTCACGTCCGTAGCCCGGGTGAGCGCAGCGATACCCGGGAATCCTTTCAAAAGATCCCGGATGTCGCTTCGCTCATCCGGGCTACAGCAAGAACAAGAACGGATCCCCTCATGCCCATCGTCAACCGCATCGCCGCCCTCTCCGACGAAATGGCCGCCTGGCGCCATGACTTCCACGAGAACCCGGAATTGCTCTACGAAGTCCACCGCACCGCCGGCATCGTCGCCGACAAGCTGCGCGAGTTCGGCTGCGACGAGGTGGTGACGGGCATCGGCCGCACCGGCGTGGTCGGCGTGATCCGCGGCCGCAAATCCGCTTCCGGCAAGACGATTGGCCTGCGCGCCGACATGGACGCGCTGCCGATCATGGAAACCTCGGGCGTGCCTTACGCCTCCAAGGTCCCCGGCAAGATGCACGCCTGCGGCCATGACGGCCACACCGCGATGCTGCTGGGTGCCGCAAAATATCTCGCCGAGACGCGCAATTTCGACGGCACCGCGATCGTGATCTTCCAGCCCGCCGAGGAAGGCGGCGGCGGCGGCAAGGCCATGGTCGAGGACGGCTTGATGACGCGCTGGAACATCCAGGAAGTCTACGGCATGCACAACATGCCGAACCTGCCCGAAGGCCATTTCGCGACCACCCCCGGCGCGATGCTCGCCTCCTCCGACAACATCCAGATCACGGTCTACGGCAAGGGCGGCCACGCCGGCGCGKGTCCGCACAAATCGGTCGACAGCGTGCTGATCGGCTCGCAGATCGTCAATGCGCTGCAATCGATCGTGGCGCGCAACGTCGATCCGCTCAAATCCGCGGTCATCTCGATCACGCAATTCCACTCCGGCACAGCCTTCAACATCATCCCGGAGGTTGCCGAGCTCGGCGGCACCGTGCGTACGCTCGACCCCGAGGTGCGCGATCTCGTCGAACGCCGTATCGGCGAGGTCGCCGAGAGCGTCGCACGCGCCTATGGCGGCTCGGCGGAGACGAAATACACGCGGATGTATCCGGTGACGATGAACCATGCGCGCGAGGCCGGCCTTGCCGCCGACGTTGCCCGCGACATCGTCGGCGCCGACCGCGTCAACGACAAGTTCATTCCGATGATGGGCGCCGAGGACTTCTCCTTCATGCTGGAGGCGCGTCCCGGCGCGATGATCCTGGTCGGCATGGGCGACGGCAACGAATGTCACCACCCGTCCTATGTCTTCAACGACAACATCCTCGGCCACGGCGCCTCGTTCTGGGTGCGCCTGATCGAGACGAGGATGGCGGCGGGTTGAGACTGTATGCGCTGCACGTGTAGCCCGGGTGAGCGCAGCGACACCCGGGAACGCGAATACCGATCCTCTTGACGTGTCCCGGATGTCTCTTTCGCTCATCCGGGCTACATTCCCGC
>NZ_JBFUES010000837.1:0-3344 GCF_056403875.1 Bradyrhizobium sp. P2_E8 | reverse complement strand
TGATGTAGGCGATCTGGTCGGGCTGCGCAGCGACCAGCCGGCCCCAGATCGCGTAGCGCTTCGGCCAGATGTCCTCACCCTCGTCGTAGAAGCGCTGCGCGTGCTTGTTGACGACGATGCCGAATACCACGGAGTCGTGGCGGGTGATGATGCCGCCGTCGAATTTCGGCGCGCGGGCGTCGATCGCCACCGCATGGCACTGGGTGGGATCGCCGACCTCCTGTACGCCCTTGTCGAGCAGCATCTTCAGGATCGAACCGCGGTTGTAGGGCGTGCCGCGGATCAGGAAATTATCGGCGGCATCGCCCCAATATTGCTTCAGCCATTCGATGTTGGCCTCGAACCCGCCGGCCGCGGCGACCAGCGACGTCGCGCGGATCTCGGTCTCGCCCTTGATCGGCCGTTTGAGGCGGGCGGCCAGGAACATCCCGTCCTCGATCACGAGGTCGATGACCTCGGCATCGTATTCGACATCGACGCCGAGTCGCTCGGCGGTGAGGTAGAGCGCATTCAGCATCGCGCGGCCGCCGCCGAGGAAGAAGGAGTTGGTGCGGCCGAGGCTCAGCGTGCCGCCGAGCGAGGGCTGCCAGCGCACGCCCTGCTCCACGATCCAGTTCAGGATGTCCTTGGATTCGCGGATCATGTGGCGAGCCAGCACTTCGTCGGTCTGCCCGCCGGTCACGCGCAGCAGGTCCTCCCAGAACTCCTCCTCGGTGTAGGGGCCGGTCAGGATTTCGGTGGCGGCGTCATGGGCGCAGCGCATGTTGCGGGTGTGGCGGGTGTTGCCGCCGCGATAGAACTTTGGCGCGCCTTCGAGCACCAGCACCGAGGCGCCGCCCCGACGCGCCGCGATCGCCGCGCACAGTGCCGCATTGCCGCCGCCGATCACCAGCACGTCGTATTTGCTGCTCATGCCGTCTGCCCGATGCGACGAAGTTGGAGACATTCTGCCCGCCGGCGGCCTCGGTCAACCGGTCCGCCATTGCGTACTTTTGTATACAAAGATATACAGAAGCTGCGCAAGCGACATCTCTGCATGGGCAGGATGCGCTTGGCGCTTCGAGGATGCATGACCAGACGCCCGGCAAAGGCAGGATCGATCGCGCGCGGCGCGGGCGTCGCGCTGGGCGAAGCCGTGTTCCGCTCACTGTGCGAAGCGCTCCAGGCCGGCAGCTACCGCGCGGGCGATCGCCTGCGGGAGGAGGAGGTGGCGCAGCGGCTGAAGGTCAGCCGCACGCCGGTGCGCGAAGCGCTGGGCCGGCTCGCGGCGCGCGGCTTCGTCGAACCCGCCGGCGGCCGCGGCCTGATCGTCCGCAACCTCGATATTTCCGAGGTGCTCGAACTCTACGCCATGCGCGAGATCATGGAAGGCGCCGCCGCGCGCCTGGCCGCCGAGCACGCCTCGGCGACCGAGATCGACGCACTCAGGGACATCGAGCAGACCTTTGTCGAGGCGTCCGCGGCCGACGCCATCGAGATGGCAAGGCTCAACCGCGCCTTCCACGAGGCGATCTGCCGCGCGGCGCGCAACCGCTATCTCGACAACGCCTCTCGCGAACTACAGGACTGGATCGCCCTGCTCGGCCCGACCACCTTCACGGTGACGGGACGTCCCTCGACCAGCCACGGCGAGCACCAGGCCATCATCGACGCGATCGCCGCGCGCGACGGCGACAGGGCCGAACAGCTCGCGCGCGCGCACATCCGCGAAGCGCTGCGCTGCCGGCTGAAATTGTTGCAGAAGCAATAGGCCGGATCGTCCGCCCGATCACGCCTCGAACACACGCGTCAGCAGCCAATAGCCACCGAGCAGGCTGATGATTGCGGACACCGTGTAGACGAGCTTTGCGGTTCGCACCGGCTCGGTTTGGCCGGCACTGGCCAGCCGGTCCAGCAGGCCGAGCATCGGCAGCATGACCGCAACGATCGCAATCTGCCCGATCTCGACGCCGACGTTGAAGGCGGCCAGCGCCGGGACGATGGCATCCGGCGGCAAGCCGATCTCCCGAAGCGCGCCGGCAAAGCCGAAGCCGTGGATCAGGCCAAACAGAAAGGCCACGCGCCAGCGCTTGTCGATATCGCGCGAGATAAAATTCTCCACCGCCACGAACACGATCGAGGCCGCGATCGCGGGCTCCACGATGCGACCGGGGATGACGAGGACATTCAACGCCGCCAGCGATAACGTCATGGTGTGAGCGATGGTGAAGGCGGTAACGATCTTGATGACCGGAACGAGCCGGCGTGCCCAGAGCATGACTGCGACCAGAAACGCGACATGATCGTAGCCGAGGAAGATATGCTCGATGCCGGCAAGGAGATAGCGCTGCATGGTCGAGGACAGCGATGGCGGCGCCGTCGAGAGCGTGACCGTCGTGTTGCCGGCGTCGAGCAGGGCCTGGGTCTCGGACCTGCCCTGCGCGATCAGCACCACCTGACGCGCGCCCTTGTCCTTCTCGGTCAGCACGGTGGAGCGATAGAGGATATCGCCGGTCGTGTTCGCGCAGGCGAAACTGTTGCGATAGACGACGCCGTCCCCGTCGGGGAGGATCGCCGCAGCACCTGGCGCGCAAGCCGTGCCGCCACCTGTCACGGCCAGATGCCCATCGAGATAGGCAAGGATGGCGGTCCTGGCCGCCTCGACCGCGGCCGGATCGACCGCATCCTGCCGCGCATCATAAATCTTTGTGCCGATCAGGCGATCGACGTCGCTGCCCTTCAGTCCCAGCTCGACGGTCACCGTGCGATCGCCGGTCAGCGCCACGCGCGCCGTCGCAAGGTTGACCTGATGCGCCTCGGCCGGAAAGCAGACGCCAAGCAGAGCCGCGAGCCACAGCAGCCGGGCCCGCCTCATGATCCCGCTCCGTCGCCTTCATGCCAGCACATCCGCGACGACCGCCTTGGAGACATCCCTAACGTCGGCGGGCTTGAGCCGCACCTGCAAGCCGCGCTGGCCGCCATTGAGATAGACGTAGTCATGCGCGAGCGCGCTCTGCTCGATCACGGTGCGCACGGGCTTGCGCTGCCCGAACGGGCTGATGCCGCCGACCTTGAAGCCGGTGACGCGCTCGGCCTCCGGTGGCTTCATCATCTGCGCCGACTTGCCGCTCGCCGCCGCGGCGAGCTTCTTCATCGAGACTTCCTGGTCGGACGGAACGATCACGCAGACCGGCTTGCCATCGACGAGCGCCATCAGCGTCTTCAAGACGCGCGCGGGATGCTCGCCAAGCGCGGCGGCGGCCTGGAGCCCGATGCTCTCGGCATCGGGATCATAGTCGTAAGCGTGCACGGTGAAGGCAACACCGGCGGCCGCGAGCGCACGTGTGGCGGGAGTGACTTTGGAC
>NZ_JBFUES010000836.1:0-3346 GCF_056403875.1 Bradyrhizobium sp. P2_E8 | reverse complement strand
GGCCTTGTCAAGGTGGGTTCTGCAAGGAGGCCGGGCGACGCCCCCGGCGCCACAGCGTCGATCTGGAGATACGATCAAATTGGACACACGGCAGAGCCGATTCAGGGGCCGCCGGGCTCAGCCTTGAATTTACTTTTGGCACGAACTATCTTGCCAGCATCCGCGAAAGCTGCATCAGCTTTCGTCAGGCCACCAAGCCCGGGAGATTCGATTGGCGCTCGCGAAGGAGTCCACGCCTGTTTCAGCCAAGAATGGGGCAGATCAGGAGGCCGAGTACAGGGCTCAAACGCGAGTTTGGCTCCGGCTGCTCGCCTGCACGACCCTGATCGAGGGGGAGCTGCGGCGCCGGTTTCGCGAAGAATTCGATTTCACGATGCCCCGCTTCGACGTTCTCGCGCAGCTCGACCGCGAGCCGAGCGGACTCGTGCTGGGAGAGCTGCCCAAGCGCCTGATGGTCTCGGCCGGGAACCTGACGCCGATCGTGGACCGCCTGGTCGAAGACGGATACATCACCCGCACGCCGTCGAACCTCGACCGCCGCGTGCAGATCGTCTGCATGACGGTCGAAGGCCGCAAGGCCTTCAGGCGAATGGCCAAGAGCCACGGCGCGTGGCTTGCCGAGCTGCTGGCGGATTTCCCGGCGGACCGGTTCGACGGATTGATCGGCGAGCTCGACGAACTCAAGGGCGCCGTCAAGGACGCGCTGCAAAAACCCTGAGCGGACCGACGGTTAAAGCGCGATGAGATTGGCATGAATCGTCATCGCGCTTTGGGTTATTGTTTGAGCATGGTCTTTTCGGAAAACCGCTGCGCACTTTTCTGGACCATGCTCTAGCGCCGCAACCTCACTCCGGCCGCCTCGCGATCCCATGTGTCCGTGGTGACGCCCGCCTCGCGCAGCACGCCCTTCTTGATCTTGCCGTTCTCCGTCAACGGCATCTGGCTCAGAATGCGCACGTAGCGCGGGATGGCGAAATAGGCGATCTGCCCTTCACAATGCCTGACGATGTCGACGGGCTCCAGCAACTGGCCCGGTTCCAGCAGGATCGCAGCCGCAACCTCGTCCTCTCCCAATTCCGACGGCAGCGGGTAGATCGCGCAGGCGGCGACCGCGGGATGGGACTGGATGGCCTGCTCGACCTCCCATGAGGATACGTTCTCGCCGCGCCTGCGGATGGAATCCTTCATGCGGTCGATGAAGCGATAGTGTCCGTCAGCGTCCCGAACGACCCGATCCCCCGAGTGAAACCACAGATTTCGCCAGGCCTCGACCGTCTTCTCCGGCATGCCGAAATAGCCGGCGGCGAAGGCAAAGGGCTCTCTTGCGCGAAGCAGCAGCTCGCCGGCCTGTCCATCCGGAAGTGCTGAATCATTCTCGTCGACGACCCGCGCCTCGATTCCGTCGGCGAGATAGCCCATCGTTCCCGGACGATCGGACGGGATCGTGCCTGCGAACACGAAGTTTGTCTCGGTCGACCCGTAGCCGTCGACCAGCGGCACGCCAAACCGCGCGAGGAAAGGACCGTGGATTTGCGGCGGCACGCCGCCGCCAAGCGCAACGCGCAGACGATGGGTCGAATCGTTCGCATTCTTCGGCTGCGCCAGAAGCATCGACGCCATCGCGCCGAGCAGATAGCCGACCGTCGCATTGTGCCGTTGCGCGGCGGCCCAGAAGCCGGAGGCGGAGAATTTCGGCTCCAGCACATAGGTGCACCCGTTCAGGAGCGCCTGATAGAACGCATTCAGCGCGTTGGTGTGGAACAGGGGCAATGTCGTGAACAGCACATCGCCCTCGCGGACGCCGAGCGCTCGCGCCGAATAGATGCCCCACCAGAACAGTTGCGCCTGCGGACAGCACACACCCTTTGCAGGCCCCGTGGTGCCCGATGTGTAGAGGATCGCAACGGTGTCGCCGGGGCGGACGGCGCCCGCCGGCGCCGCGGCTCCGAGCGCCGGCAACGGTAGCGCGGAAAGCCTGGCATCGATTGCATCGGAGGCAGCCCCGATGATCCAGGTCCGGGGCGGCAGCTCGACACCCGCCTCGACACTCTCGATTGCGACAACGAACTGAGCCTCGACGACGAGGAGCGCGGGACGCGAGTTGCGGAAGATGTGGGAGAGCTGGAAACCGCGGAGCGCGGTATTGATCGGGACTGCGATGGCCCCGAGCCATGCGCAGCCGAGATAGACCTGCAAAAACTCCGGACGGTTCGAACACATCAGCGCGACCCGATCGCCCGGCTTGATCCCCGCATCAACCAGCGCCTGGGCGGACGCGGCGGCGATCGCCGCGGCCTGCGCAAAGGTCCAGCGCGTCTCACCCGCAACCAGCAGGACGCGATCGCCATAGCGCTCGGCCTGCCGCGTGAGGATGGTGGACAGAATCCGATCCGACGGCGGAAACGACGTCACCGCACGCGCCCAGGCCGGCGTCACGTTCTCCGTCACGCTCATGCTCCGACCTCAGGGCAACAGCTTGTATTTGCCGTCCTCGATCTGGACCATGACGCGTGAGCGATCGTCGACGCCATGCCGGTCCGCCGGCGTGTAGGTGTAGACGCCCTGCGTCCCGACGACCTCCTTGGTCGTGAACAGCGCCTGACGAAGCGCGGTCCGGAATTCCGGCGAACCGGGCTTGGCGCCGGTCGCCATCGCGCGCTTGGCAGCATCGGCGAAGACCAGCCAGCCGTCGAAGGAATAGGACGAGAATGAATCCGTCGGCGCCTCGCCGTTCGCCTTCGCGAAGGCCGCGCGGAAATCCAGTGCAACCTTCTGGATCGGATTGCTGGCCGGAAGCTGCTCCGCCGCGGTCACCGGCCCGGTCGGGCAGATGATGCCGTTGGCGGCCTTGCCRGCAAGACGAAGGAAATCGGCGCTGATCATGCCGTGATTGCCATAGAGCGGCCCCTTGTAGCCGCGCTCAGACAGCGCGATCACCGGCAGCGCACCGGGCGTTCCCGTCCCACCCAGCATGATCGCATCGGGATGCGCGGCGACGACGCGCAGCACCTGCGCCGTGACCGAAGAGTCCGAACGCGCGTAGCGCTCATTGGCGATCACCTTGATGTCCGCCGACTTGGCGGCCTGCACCAGGGAATCGTAGAAGAGGTCACCTAACGCGTCGGAGAAGCCGATGAACGCGACGCTCTTCAATCCCTTCGCCTTCATGTTGTCGACGATGCCCTGCAACAGCAGCGGCGTCGGTTGYGGCGTCTGCACGACCCAGGGACCGCCCTCGCCCGGCGGCACCGGCGCGATCGGGGACACCGCGATCATCGGAATCCTCATCTCGATGGCCGCGGTCGCCATTGCGAGCGTCTGGGGCGCACCGGACGTGCCCATGAGG
>NZ_JBFUES010000835.1:0-3347 GCF_056403875.1 Bradyrhizobium sp. P2_E8 | reverse complement strand
GTAGAACGGCACCGAGGCGTAGGAGATCAGGATCTCGGGGATCAAGCAGACGATCGCCAGATAGACGGCGCCGAGCACGGTGATGCGCGACAGCACGTAGTCGATATATTCCGCGGTGCGCTCGCCGGGGCGGATGCCGGGAATGAAGCCGCCGTGCTTCTTCAGATTGTCCGCAGTCTCGGTCGGGTTGAACACGATCGCGGTGTAGAAGAACGCGAAGAACACGATCAGCGCGAGATACATGATCAGGAACAGCGGACGGCCATGGCCGAGCTGGGTGGTGATCCACTGGAACCATTCCGGCCCGCTGCCCGCATTGAAGTTCGCAACCGTCGTCGGCAGCAGCAGGAGCGAAGAGGCGAAGATCGGCGGGATCACGCCCGAGGTGTTGAGCTTGAGCGGCAGATGCGAGGACTGGCCCTCGAACATCTTGTTGCCGACCTGGCGCTTCGGATACTGGATCAGCAGCCGGCGCTGCGCCCGCTCCATGAACACGATGAAGGCGATCACGGCGACCGCCATGATGATGACGACCAGGATCAGGCCGGTCGACATCGCACCCTGACGGCCGAGCTCGAGCATGTTGGCGAGCGCCGCGGGCAGCTCGGCGACGATGCCGGAGAGAATGATCAGCGAGATGCCGTTGCCGATGCCGCGCGAGGTGATCTGCTCGCCCAGCCACATCAGGAACATGGTGCCGCCGGTCAGCGTGATCGCCGTGGACAGGCGGAAGAACATGCCGGGGTCGCTGACGACGTTGCCGGCACCTTCGAGGCCCACCGCGATGCCGTAGGACTGGAACGCGGCCAGGATCACGGTCAGATAGCGGGTGTACTGGTTCAGCGTCTTGCGGCCGGCCTCGCCTTCCTTCTTCAGCGCCTCGAGCTGCGGCGAGACGGTGGTCAGGAGCTGGATGATGATCGAGGCCGAGATGTACGGCATGATGTTCAGCGCGAAGATCGCCATGCGGTGGATGCCGCCGCCGGCGAACATGTTGAACATGCCGAGGATGCCGCCCGCCTGGGAGCGGAACACCTGCTCCCAGATGTTGGGATCGATGCCCGGCAACGGGATGTAGGTCCCGAGCCGATAAACGAGCAGCGCACCCAGGGTGAACCAGATGCGCTTCTTCAGTTCGTCAGCCTTGGCAAACGCACCGAAATTGAGGTTGGCTGCCAGTTGTTCCGCTGCTGAGGCCATCTTGGACTTTCTCCCGCCGCCTGTTGCGCCGTCATGCCCGCGGCCGGGCTACTTTAGCGGACGCCGGACATTATCTGGGGCTCGGCTTCGATAAGTCCACGTCCCGCATGCGTAAAGGCCCGCGAGCCGCGGGCCAATGACGCAGTTGTTACGCCGCCTCGCCTTCTTCCTTGGCAGGGGCGAGGATCTTCACCGAACCGCCGGCCTTCTCGACCGCGGCAATCGCGGTCTTGGTGGCGCCGTGCACTTCGATGTTGAGCTTGGACTTGAGCTCGCCGCGGCCGAGCAGCCGCAGGCCGGCCTTGGCGCGGCGCAGCACGCCGCCCTTCACCAGGGCCTCGACGTTCACGACGCTGCCGGCGTCGATCTTCTTGGCATCGACCGCTTCCTGGAGCCGGTCGAGATTGATCTCGGCGAACTCCACGCGGAAGATGTTGTTGAAGCCGCGCTTGGGCAGACGGCGATGCATCGGCATCTGGCCGCCTTCGAAACCCTTGATGCGCACGCCCGAACGCGCGGTCTGGCCCTTGCCGCCGCGGCCGGACTGCTTGCCCTTGCCCGAACCAATGCCGCGGCCGACGCGCATACGCTTTTTGCGCGAGCCGGCGTTGTCGGCGATATCGCTGAGCTTCATCGCCCTTCTCCTTGTGTCTTGCGCATGATCTTCACCGAAAACCGGCACCCAGTTTCGGGATCATGCGCCCTGCTTACTTCTCGTCGACGATACGAACGAGATGGTGAACCTTCTCGATCATGCCGCGCACGGCCGGAGTGTCCGGCAGTTCGCTGGTGCGGCCGATCTTGTTGAGCTTGAGCCCGATCAGCGTCGAACGCTGCGAGTGATGACGGCGGATCGCGCTGCCGGTCTGCTCGAGCTTGATCGTCTTTGCGGCCTTGGCCATCTTGGTCTACTCCGAAAAGCTTCCGTTAGTCGGCAGCCGCCTCGGCGTCGCCGCCGATACGGCGGGACTGGAGGGTGGACACCTTGATATTGCGGCGGGCTGCGACCGAACGCGGCGAATCCTGGTGCTTCAGCGCGTCGAAGGTCGCGCGCACCATGTTGTACGGGTTCGACGAGCCGATCGACTTCGCCACCACGTCCTGGACGCCGAGCGTCTCGAACACGGCGCGCATCGGGCCGCCGGCGATGATGCCGGTACCGGCCGGAGCGGCACGCAGGTAGACACGGCCCGCGCCATGACGGCCGGCGATGTCGTGATGCAGCGTGCGGCCCTCGCGCAGCGACACGCGGGTCAGGTTGCGCTTGGCGGATTCGGTTGCCTTGCGGATCGCCTCAGRCACTTCGCGCGCCTTGCCGTGACCGAAGCCGGCGCGGCCCTTCTGGTCGCCGATCACGACCAGCGCTGCGAAACCGAAGCGCTTGCCGCCCTTGACGACCTTGGCCACGCGGTTGATGTGAACGAGCTTGTCGACGAACTCGCTGTCGCGCTCCTCGCGCTCCTTGCGGTCGCGTCCGCCGCCGCGTTGATCGCGTCCACCACGTTGTTCGCGTTCTGCCATTTTTCCAATCCTTCTGAGGCTTGCGCCTCAATCCTCAAATTCTGTTAGAAGCTCAGCCCGCTCTCACGCGCCGCATCGGCAAGAGCCTTGACGCGCCCGTGATAGAGGTAGCTGCCGCGATCGAACACGACTTCCTTGACGCCCTTCTCGGCGGCGCGCTCGGCCAGCAGCTTGCCGACCGCCTTCGCCGCATCGATGTCGGCGCCGGTCTTGCCGCCGTCGCGCATCGACTTCTCGAGCGAGGAGGCAGAGGCCAGCGTCTCGCCCTTCAGGTCGTCGATGACCTGGGCGTAGATGTGCTTGGACGAGCGGAACACCGACAGACGCGGACGGCCACCACCGGAGCGGCGCAGCTTCAGCCGCACACTCCGCTTGCGCCGGGCATTCGTAACCTTGGCTTTCGACATGACCGGCTCCGTTACTTCTTCTTGCCTTCCTTGCGGAAGATGAATTCGCCAACATACTTCACGCCCTTGCCCTTGTAGGGCTCCGGCGGGCGGTACGAGCGGATTTCGGCCGCGACCTGGCCGACGCGCTGGATGTCGCTGCCGGTCACCGTGATCTCGGTCGGCTTCGGCACGGTGATCGTGATCCCTTCCGGGATCGCATAGACCACGTCGTGGCTG
>NZ_JBFUES010000834.1:0-3358 GCF_056403875.1 Bradyrhizobium sp. P2_E8 | reverse complement strand
ACATAAGTCTGGTCGGGCCTGGCCTAGACCGTCGCCATGAGCAAAGAGACCCGAACCTCATTCGACGTGCAGGACGACCTCCGCACCGATTACGCCCTGATCGCTACCGGCGTCGGGGCGGCCCTGGTTGCGCTGGTCTACCTCCTGCTGGTCTGAGCCCGAGCCGAAAGCGCCCAGCGTGCGGCATTTCGCGCGCTCTTCATACGTCTGCACGCCAATCCAATAGGTTCACGGTTTCAGGATATTTCCATGGCACGGTCGCGGCCGCTTCCGGGCCGGGACGAGTTCCGGAAAAGTCCGTCAAGCGCGGTGCATGCTGCGGCTGCTAATCATCCACCATTTTAACTGAGCGGTTGATAGCGGTCAGCTTTTGCTTCCGCTTTGGGCGCAGGCGGCGCTTTATCCCGGCCCCGCATCCGCCCAAGAAAATTGCTAAGCACGTCCGACCATGGCCCTGACTGATTCGAACGTTCTCAAACTCGCGCCTGACGCAGGAACTCCGACCTATCGGAGCGCGCCGCATAATATCGAGGCGGAACAGAGCCTTCTGGGCGCAATCCTGGTCAACAACGATGCCTTCTACCGCGTCTCCGACTTCCTGGAGGCGAAGCATTTCTTCGAGCCGCTGCACCAGACCATCTTCGACACCGCCGGCAGCCTGATCCGGATGGGCAAGATCGCCACGCCCGTCACGCTGAAAACGTTCCTGCCCGCCGATACCGATGTCGGCGGCATGACCATCGGGCAATATCTGGCGCGCCTCGCTGCCGAAGCGACCACCATCATCAACGCCCAGGATTACGGCCGCACCGTCTACGACCTGTCGCTGCGGCGCGACCTGATCGGCATCGGCGAGGACATGGTCAACGTCGCCTACGACGCCCCGGTCGATTTCCAGCCGCGCGCGCAGATCGAGGACGCCGAGCGGAAGCTGTACGAACTCGCCGAGTCCGGCCGCTATGACGGCGGCTTCCAGAAATTCTCGCAGGCGCTGACGGTTGCCGTCGATCTTGCCGCGAAGGCGTTTCAGCGCGATGGAAAGCTGTCGGGCATCTCGACCGGTATGCGGGACCTCGACACCAAGATGGGCGGCCTGCAGCACTCCGACCTCATCATCGTCGCGGGACGCCCCGGCATGGGCAAGACGTCGCTCGCCACCAACATCGCCTACAACGTCGCGCAGGCCTATGTCGCCGAGATCCAGGCCGACGGCACCACGAAGGCCGCCAATGGCGGCGTGATCGGCTTCTTCTCGTGCGAAATGTCGGCCGACCAGCTCGCCACCCGTATCGTGGCCGAGCGCACCGGCATCCCCTCCTCCCACATCCGCCGCGGCGGCATCACGGAAGCCGATTTCGAGAAGATCCGGCAGGTCTCGATCGAGCTGCAGTCGCTGCCGTTCTATGTCGACGCGACCGGCGGCCTGTCGATCGCTCAGTTGATGGCGCGCGCGCGCCGCCTGAAGCGTCAGAAGGGCCTCGATCTCCTCGTGATCGACTACATCCAGCTACTGTCGGGCTCGGGCAAGCGCGCCAGCGACAGCCGCGTGCAGGAAATCACGGAGATCACGACCAGCCTGAAGGCGCTCGCCAAGGAGCTCAACGTTCCCGTGATCGCGCTGTCGCAGCTCTCGCGCCAGGTGGAATCGCGCGACGACAAACGGCCGCAGCTCTCCGACTTGCGTGAATCCGGATCGATCGAGCAGGACGCCGACGTCGTCCTGTTCGTTTATCGCGAGGAATATTACCTCGCGATGAAGGAGCCCCGCCCGGGCACGCCCGAGCACGAGAAGTGGCAGCWTGACATGAGTCTTGCGCACGGAAAAGCCGAGGTCATCATCGGCAAGCAGCGCCACGGCCCGACAGGCACCGTTGACTTGGCCTTCGAAGCCTCGGTCACGCGGTTCGGTGACCTCGCGCCTGACAGTCAGCTGCCAGCTCGCAGCGGCAACGACTACTGAGTTCCTTGAACCAGACCGGCCTCTTGCGTAAAACGGCGCCATGACAATTGCGTCCGACCCGAAAATGATCCCGCAATCCGGCCTTCTCTCTGCGGAGGCCAACGAGGCCGCCGCGCTCGCAGCCTTCGGCGGCGTGCTCACCGTCGACCTCGACGCGATCATCGCCAACTGGCGCAAGCTCGAGAAGACGGCGGTGCCGGCCGAATGCTCGGCCGTGATCAAGGCCGATGCCTATGGCTGCGGCGCCGCGCAGGTCGCGCGTGCCCTCCACAAGGCCGGCTGCAAGACCTTCTTCGTCGCCACCATCGGGGAGGCGCGCAAGGTGCGCGCCGCCGTACCGGWGCCGACCATCTACGTGCTCGGCGGCTATTTCCAGAACACCGGCGAGCACTACGCCCAGATCAATTGCCGTCCGGTGATCGGCGATCTCAACGAGCTCGCCGAATGGGACGTGTTCTGCCGCCGCACCGGCTGGAACGGAGGCGCCGCTATTCATATTGACACCGGCATGAACCGGCTCGGGCTGACGCTTGCGGAAGCGCAGGCCATCATTCCCCGCATCAATGCCGGCGATCACGGCATCACGCTGGTGATGAGCCATCTGGTCTCGGCCGAGCAGCTCAACAGCCCGGTCAATGCAAAACAGCTCGCCTCCTTCCGCGGCATCGCCAGCGAATTCTCCGGCGTACCGGCGGCGCTCGCCAATTCGTCCGGAATCTTCCTCGGCGCCCCCTTCCAGTTCGACCTGGTGCGGCCGGGCGCCGCGCTCTACGGCGTCAACCCGACGCCGGAGGCCGACAGTCCGATGCAGCCGGTGGTCGACCTCAAGGCGCGCATCGTGCAGATCCGCAATATCGAGCGCGGCGAGAGCGTCGGCTATGGCGGCACCTGGACCGCGCGCCGGCCGACCAAGCTTGCGATCATCGCGGTCGGCTATGCCGACGGCTATTTCCGCGCCGCCAGTTCAAACGACGGCACGCGCGGCGCAGAGGTGATCGTTGCCGGCAAGCGCTGCCCGGTCGCAGGCCGCGTCTCCATGGACCTGATCGCGATCGACATCACCGATCTGCCGCCGAACGCGGCACGGCGCGGCCACATGGTGACGCTGATCGGCGAAGGCATCACCGTCGACGAGCTCGCGCATCATTTCGGCACGATCGGCTATGAGGTGCTGACCAGCCTTGGCCACCGCTATGCCCGCGTCTACAAGGGCGGCAACGTGGAGGAGCCGCTGACACTGCCGTCCTCCGCACAGGCGGCCGAGCAACCGCCCTCGCCGCCGCCGGTCGAGCAGCCGGCGAGCCCGCCGCCGCTGCCGAGCTGAGCGACAACCCTCGTGTGCCCCGGACGCAGCGCAGCGCTCCTTCAGCKGTGCGCTGCAGAGCCGGGGCCCATCTC
>NZ_JBFUES010000833.1:0-6289 GCF_056403875.1 Bradyrhizobium sp. P2_E8 | reverse complement strand
CGTGCAGCACATCCCAACCGAGGAGCGTCACGTCTGGACGCAATACTCGATGCTGAGCCGGTTTTTCGGCGAGCGTGTCGGCGGCGTCCGTTTCTTTGAAATCCTCGACCATTTGAAGATGGATCCACTGGTCAATTATCCGGTCCTCGAACTTCAGCACGCCTGCCTGGCGCTTGGTTTTCAGGGCATTCACCGGACGTCAGGGGGCGGACTTGCGAACCTGCAGCTGATCCAGCGTAACCTCTATGAATTGCTGCGCCGGGTCCGGCCGAAGACGATGACCGACCTGTCGCCCAACTGGCGCGGGCAGGCGCTGGCGGGGCGCCGGCAGCGTTTGCGTGTTCCGGTCTGGCTCGTGGCGGCCGTCGTCGCCGCGCTGCTGACCGGGTCCTATTTCGTCCTGCGGACGCTCCTCGCTGGCCGGGCAGAGAATGCTGCCGAGGTGGCGCTCGCGCTTCATCCGGCCGGCCCGATCGAGCTCAAGCGCCAGGTCGTTGCACCACCGCCGCCGCCTCCGCCTCCGCCGCCACCGGATCGCATCACCCAGTTGCAACGCATCCGCAACGCGCTCGCGAAGGAGAACACAGCCTGTGCCATGACCGCGGACCAGACCCCCAGTTTCATCGTGATCAGGGTCTGCGATCTGGCCTTGTTTGCATCGGGCCAGGCGACCATCCTCGACGGTTTCAAGCCGATCGCACTCCGCGTCGCAGCAACCCTCGACAAGGAGCCGGGACGGATCCGAGTCGTTGGCCATACCGACAGTTCGCCGATCCGCACAGTCCGCTTCCCGACAAATTTCGAGTTGTCGGTCGAGCGCGCCAAGGCGGTTGCCGCGGCACTCAAGCCTGGCTTGACCGATGGTTCGCGCGTCGACGTCGAGGGCAAAGGAGCAGATGCGCCAATCGCCAGCAACACGACACCCGAGGGACGCGCCAAGAACCGGCGCGTCGAGATCTTTATCGAACGCAGCGAATAGGCAGATTCCACCGGGTCAGGTGGTTTGCGACAGGTACGGTTAGATGCTTGCCAAGGACATTCTTCGCATTGTTCTCTACGGAGTCGGGCTCAGCTCGCTCGGAGCGGTGATCTATTTCGCCGGTCCCTTCATTGCGTTCGGCGATTGGCGGCCGCTGGAGAACCATATCGTCCGGCAGATCGCTATTCTGCTGCTCACCACGATCGTGGCAGGCATCGTTGGCCTCAATCTGTTCAAGCGGCGCAAGGGTGCCAAGGAGATTGCCGATGGCATCGCTGGTGCGGACCAGCCTGTCAGCGATGAACCGGTGCTCAAGGAGCGCATGAAGGATGCGCTCGCGACGCTGAAGACCGCCAGCGGCAACAAATCGGGCTTTCTCTACGATCTGCCGTGGTACGTCATCATCGGTCCGCCCGGCGCCGGCAAGACCACGGCGCTGGTCAATTCCGGGCTCAAATTTCCGCTCGCGCGCGGGGCGACGCCCGCGGCGATCGCGGGGGTCGGCGGTACCCGCTACTGCGATTGGTGGTTTACCGAGGAGGCGGTGCTGATCGATACCGCCGGCCGCTACACCACCCAGGACTCCAATAGCAAGGCCGACAAGGACAGCTGGCTGGCGTTCCTGGACATCCTGAAGAAAAGTCGATCACGTCAGCCGATCAACGGCGTCCTTGTCGCCATCAGTATCGAAGACATTCTAACGCTGCCGAAGCAGGAGCTCGCACTTCACGCCGATGCCATCAGGATGCGCCTGCTCGAGCTGCATCAGAGGCTCAAGGTCAGCTTCCCGGTCTACGCGCTATTTACCAAGGCCGATCTCGTTGCCGGCTTCACCGAGTATTTCGCCTATCTCGGGGATGCCGGCCGCCGCCAGGTCTGGGGTGCCACGTTCCAGACCGCCGACAAGACCCAGAATCTGGTGGGGCAGATCCCGGTCGAGTTCGACCGTCTGCTGGAGCGCCTGAGCGAGGAGACGCTCGACCGTCTGCAGGACGAGCCGACGCCCCAGCACCGCGTGCAATTGTTCGGCTTTCCGGCACAGATGGCGCGGCTCAAGCCGCAGATCCACGATTTCCTCAACCTGATCTTCGAGCCGACGCGCTATCACGTGAACGCGAACCTGCGCGGTTTCTACTTTACCTCGGGTACGCAGCAGGGCACGCCGATCGACCAATTGATCGGATCGCTGGCGCGTACGTTCGGCGCTGAGGAGGTCGGTTCCGGATCCTATTCGGGCACGGGCAAGAGCTTTTTCCTCGCCGATCTGATTTCCAAAGTCATCATCGGTGAAGCCGACTGGGTCTCGACCGACCGTGCCGCGGTGCGCCGCGCGCTGATCCTGAAAACCGCGGCCCTGTCATTGATCGGCCTGGTCTCGATCGGACTGATCGCAGCCTGGCTGACGAGCTACAAGCGGAACTCCGATTTGATTGAGCAAAGCCTGCAGGCCGATAGCGAGTATGCAGCCGCCGGCGCACCACTTATCAAACAGACGCTGATTGCTGATCATGATCTAGACAAGGTGTTGCCGCTACTCTACCGGCTGCGCAACGCCCCGGCAGGCTACGGATCGCGCGGCGAGTCGGTGCCTCTGTCGGCTCGCTACGGGCTCAGTCAGCACGCCCGGCTGCTGTCGCCCTCGAAGGCGGCCTATCATACGGCGCTTGAGCGCATGTTCCGGCCGCGCCTGCTGTATCGCCTGGAGGAGCAGCTCAATGCGCGAATAAGCGAACCTGCCTTCGTCTACGAGGCGCTCAAGGTCTATCTGATGGTCGGCGGCCTGCAGTCGCCGGACCGTGAGTTGATCCGTTCCTGGATGCAACGTGACTGGGCGGACAACCTCTATCCTGGCGCCACCAACGCGGAAGGGCGGCGTCTGCTCGACGAGAACCTCGTGGCAATGTTCGACCTCGAGACCGAACAGCAGCCGCTGGTCGAACTCGACGGCCGGTTGATCAAGCAGGCCCAGAGCTCCTTGGCGCGCCTGAGCGTGTCGCAACGTGCCTACGAGTTTCTGAAATCGGAGATATGAGGTGCTGCGGGCGCTTTCGGCGCCGACCTCGCCGATGCGGCAAATTCTGGAATCGGTGCGCGACGAGACGGTGCTAACCAAGGAACGGGCGAAGCCGGCGAGCGCTTCGGCAGCAGCTGCAGCACCGGCGCCAGCACTCTTCACGAATGCCCAGGATGGACCGCCTGGCGCGATGATCGAGGCGCAGTTCAAACCTTACCACGCGGCGCTCGAAGGCGAGAGCACCCGCCGGCCGATCGACTCGACCGTCGCGAACCTGAACGACATCGCGCAGAACCTGACGCTGATCATCGAGAACCCCCAACTGACCGCACAGGCCACAGCTGCGCTTCAGACCCAGGTCGCAGCGCTCCGCAACAATGCCTCGCGCATGCCGCCGCCATTCTCCGACATGCTGCGAGCAGCAGCCGCGGAGTTCGAAGGCAGCATAGCGGCTTCAACCGCCGGGCAAATCCTTCAAACGTTGCGCGATCAGGTCACGCCGGTCTGCCAACAGACCGTGACCAACCGCTACCCGTTTATCCGCAGCAGCAGCCAGGAAGTCCCGCTGGCGGATTTTGCCAAATTGTTCAGTCCGAACGGCGTTATGGACAAGTTCTTCACCCAGTACCTGGCACCTTATGCCGACACGTCGCGATCGGACTGGGTTTGGCGAAAGGAGAGCCCCGTTGGTCGGTCGTTCTCGCCGGATACGCTCAAGCAATTCCAAAACGCGGCCTATATCCGCGACGCCTTCTTCCAGACCGGCGGCGGTGTGCCGGCGGTATCGTTCGCGATCCGGCCGCCTGGGGCAGCCGGGCCAGGCGTGACCGTCAAGACCGAGATCGGCGGCACCACAATTACAAGCCCAACCACACCTGGTCCAGCGACCTCATCCTTGTTCGGCGGTCCGCAACCTACGCCGCCGCAGCAGCCACAGAGCAACTCGCCAACGACCGTCCTATGGCCGGGCCCCGCGCCGCGAACGGCAATTTCAGTCAGCAACGACACCGGCCCGCCATCCGTGCTTGAGCGCATTGGTCCCTGGTCGTTGTTTCGGATGCTGGAGGCGGGCTCGCTAGTGGTGAAAGCGGAAACGGCCAGCGCGACTTTCATCGTCGCCGGGCGCGAGCTCAGCTATCAAATTTCGACTGGATCGTTGCGCAACCCGCTGAACCTGTCAGTGCTGCGTGAGTTTCGTTGCCCGACCGGGATATGACCATGCGTTGCGGGTTATTCGGCAAAATCGGCGCGAAGCGCGATTTCATCGCGATCGCAACCCCGCGCAGTTTCCTGGAAGCGTGGGAGCCGTGGGTACAGGCTGCGCTGTCAGCAAGTCGCCACCAGCTTGGCCCAGGATGGCAGCAGGCCTTTCTGACCGCGCCGGTCTGGCGGTTTTGGCTCGGTGCCGCAATCTGCGGAACAACGGTGGCGGGGGCGATTATGCCCTCGCTCGACGGGGTGGGGCGATACTATCCCTTGACCCTGCATGCCGTGACCGGCGAGGCCGTCTCGCTGCCGCCGCCGAGCATTGATCCGCAGGACGAATGGTTCGGGCAAGTGGAGGCGTTCCTGCTTTCGACCCTGGATCGGGCCGCGACCTACGAGCAGATCTCCGATGGGTTGGACCGGCTTGCGGTGCCACGACTGCAGGAGACCATCGCCAGCGGTCCGCCGATCACGTCGCTTGGTACTGCGGCAATGGGGAGGCCTTCGGCGGTCGACGCCTTCGCGGGGGCGTTTGCAGCACTTTGCGCCGCCAACCCACAGGTCTACGCCGCGGCTAGCTTCTGGTGGACCGCCGGAGGGGAAGGCTTTCCGCCCATGGCGCTGAGTTGCCGCGGACTACCAGATCCGTTTCACTACATTACGCTGCTGACCGGTGATCCCGGCCTCGCGGCATCCGGGAATAGATGACGCACGATGGTGCATACTCCTTCCTTGTTCGATGTTGGTAGCGTTACCCATGCCGGAAGGGTGCGGGAGCGGAACGAGGATTCATGTTTGGTACGAACCGACGTTGGCCTGTGGGCCGTCGCCGACGGTATGGGTGGTCACGAGGCCGGCGATCTCGCCAGTCGCATTGTAGTGCAGTCGCTTGACGCGATCGGCACGCCAGAATCAGCCGCAGACCTGCTGGCGGAATGCGAGGAGCGGCTATTCAGCGCAAACCAGCAGATACTGGCGCTTAGTCATGAACGACAGGGGGCCACCGTCGGGACTACAGCGGCGGTTCTGCTCGTTCGCGATAGCTACTATGCCTGCATATGGGCGGGTGACAGCCGGGTTTACTTGATCAGTCGCGGCGCCATTAGCCAAGTGTCGCATGATCACAGCGAACTGGAGGAACTGATCGCCGAAGGTGCGCTGTCGCGCGAAGACGTGAATGATTGGCCGAGCAATGCCATTACACGCGCCGTCGGTGTCGCCGATGATCCGGAATTTGAGGTGGTAACAGGCCCGGCCGAGCCGGAGGATGTCTTCGTGATCTGCAGCGATGGCCTGACCAGGCACGTGCGGGACGACGAGATCCTGCAGCACGCGGCTACGCGACGCGCCCAGGCAGCTTGCGATGACATGCTCGCGCTGGCTCTTGATCGTGGCGGGCTTGACAACGTAACGATTGTGATCGTGCGACTGCTGACGCCGCGATCTCAGGAGGCGACAAGATCTCCGCTTAATCGCGAGCCGCAACCATGACCCCGAACGATCCGTTCCGACCGTCCTATCAGGGCGTGCCCCCCGGCACCCGTCTCAACGGCATCTACGAGATCGAAGCGGTGATCGGCGCGGGCGGCATGGGTGAGGTCTACAAATGCCGAGAGATCCAGACTGGATCGCCTGTTGCCGTGAAAATGCTATTGCCCGACATGGTCGATAACGAGGCGGCGCTCGCGCTGTTCCGTCGAGAGGCCGCGGCACTCCACAATCTTCCGCATGACGCGATCGTTCGCTACTTCCTGTTTACGGTGGAGCCGGTGCTGCTGCGACCGTATCTCGCGATGGAGTTCGTGAATGGCCGCTCGCTCTCGAACATGCTCGACGATGGACCGTTGACTTTCGAGGCGCTGATCAAGCTGATGCTGCGCGTCGCATCGGGACTGGAGGCTGCCCATGAGCACGGCATCATCCATCGCGACGTTTCTCCGGACAACATCATTGTTCCGCTCGACGACGTCAGGCGGGCCAAGATCATCGACTTCGGCATAGCCCGGTCGACCCAGATGGGTGACAAGACCATCATCGGCTCGGGCTTCGCTGGCAAGGACAACTACGCATCGCCGGAACAGGTAGGGTTG
>NZ_JBFUES010000832.1:0-3364 GCF_056403875.1 Bradyrhizobium sp. P2_E8 | reverse complement strand
GCCATGGGCCTCGTGCTGACGATGGAGCGCGGCCGCATCGGCCAGCGCTACATCCTCGGCGGCGACTGCGTCCCGCTCGGCCGCATCCTGCGGATGATGTCGGCGATGAGCGGCCGCCGGCAGTTCCCGATCGTCGTGCCCGGCAAGATCGCCGAACTTTCCGCGGTCATGCTCGAGAAGATCTCCGATCACATCACGCGCCGGCCGCCCAACGGCACTGGCGAAGGCGTGCGCATCGCGCTTGCCGCGAGCGACCTCTCGATCGGCAAAGCCCGCAATGAGCTTGGCTACGCGCCGCGCCCGATCGAGCCGGTGCTACGCGAAACCATCACCCATCTGCTCGCCCGCAACGGCCAGCAGCCCTCCGGCGCCATCAAGCATCACGCGCTCTCCTCGCGCGTGGGCTAAGGCCGCCGCCCAAACCAAAGAACCTTTCCTCATGTCCTTCGATTTCAGCAAGCTTCTCTCCGTGGCCTGGGGTGGCTGGACCACGACCTGGCCGACCGAACTCCTGGCCCTGATCTGGCTCGCCTTTCTCGCCAGTTGGGTGGGCGCCTCGTTCTGGCAGGGGCGGACCAAGAAGCAGGTGATGACGCTGGAGTCGCAGCGCTATCGCCTGCCGATCCTGGTCGGCGGCATCCTGTACACGCCGTGGATTGCGGAAATCATGGGCTGGAAGCCGCTCTGGGTGCTCGGCAGCACCGGCATCACCATCGCCGCGGTCCTCTCGGTCGCCGGCATCGCCTTCGCCTGGTGGGGGCGGCTGCATCTCGGAAAGTTCTGGTCCAACACCATCACCCACAAGGAAGACCACCGCGTCATCGACACCGGCCCCTACGGTATCGTGCGCCACCCGATTTACACCGGGCTGATCTTCGGCATGCTCGTCACCGGCATCGCGATCGGCGCCGTGACGACGATYCTCGGCGCGATCCTGATCTCGCTCGGCATGTGGCAGAAGGGACGGATGGAAGAGGTGTTCCTGTCCAAGGAGCTCGGCGAAGACGCCTACGGCGCCTATTGCCGCCGCGTGCCGATGATCATCCCGTTCCTGTCGCCGCGGTGATAGCGTAGCCCGCGCCACACATTCGGTGTCGTCCCGGCGAAGGCCGGGACCCATAACCACAGGCCGGGGTTTGGCGAAGACTCGTCGTTCGGTACGTCTACCATCCGCAAACGATGGATTCCGCGGTATGGGTCCCGGCCTTCGCCGGGACGACAGCGAGAGGAACCGCCCTTCCGCTCGCTCGTTACCCCCGCGACACATGCACTGACCACAGAGCATCGCGCCATGTCGGACGCCTACGATTATTTTCGCGAGCACGCCATTGCCGCCGCGCGAAAGGCGCGGGCGCTGCCCCCGGGGCGGCCGAAGCAGAAGCAGCGCACGGTGGCGCGGGTCTATCATCTCCTGTCCAAGGAGGCCGCGCTGGCGCCGAACATCCATCACCTCAACGATTTTCGCGCGGCACGGCGGCTGGAGCGGCAGATCGGCCGCTGATCCGCGGCCAGTTCACCCTGCCATGCAAATTCGATCGGCTGCTATTCCACGGGAATAGGCCCGGCCGGTGCGCCGCACAGGTTGACGTCTGCCCCTTCAGCCAGTTGGATGCGCGCGCACACAGGGGCCTCTCATGACTTTTTCCAGCATCTTTGCGCAGTTCGTCGCGTTGCTCGGCGGCATCGCGCTGCAATGGCGCAAGCTCTCGGGCACGGAGCCCGCACCGGCCTGGGGTCAGACGCCCGCCATTCCCGAGGCGAAACCGCAAGGCGCGATCCCGACACTGAAGATGCCGACCGCGCGCGGCTGGAGCGAGGGCCAGAAGCCGGCCGTCGCGCCGGGGCTCAAGGTCAACGCGTTCGCGACCGGCCTCGACCATCCGCGCTGGATCGAGGTGCTGCCCAATGGCGATGTGCTGATCGCGGAAGCGACGCAGATCGCAGGCCCTCCGCGCAGCGTGTTTCACTACGCGATGCAGGCGACGATGCGGCGCGCCGCCGCGCTCGGCGTTTCCGCCAACCGCATCACGCTGCTGCGCGACAAGGACGGCGACGGCGTCGCCGAAGTTCGCGGCGCCTTCATGGAAAACCTCAGCCAGCCGTTCGGCATGGCGTTGGTCGGCGACACCTTCTATGTCGGCAATACCGACGGCGTGATGGCCTTCCCCTATGTCGCCAATGCCRACCGCATCACCGCACCGGGCAAGCGGCTCACGACGTTCAAGCCGAGCGGCCACTGGACGCGCAGCCTGCTCGCCAGCCCCGACGGCAAGAAGCTGTATGCCGGCGTCGGCTCGCTCAGCAACATCGCCGAGATGGGCATGGAGGTCGAGGAAGGCCGCGCCGCGGTGTACGAGCTCGACCTCATCGCCGGCACGCATCGCATCTTCAGCGCCGGCTTGCGCAACCCGGTGGGCCTTGCCTGGGAGCCGAACACGAACGTGCTCTGGACCGTCGTCAACGAGCGCGACGGCCTCGGCGACGAGACGCCGCCGGACTATCTCACCTCGGTACGCGACGGCGGCTTCTATGGCTGGCCCTATTGCTACTGGGGCAAGACGGTGGATGACCGCGTGCCGCAGGATCCGGCGATGGTCGCCAAGGCGCTTCAACCGGACTATGCGCTCGGCGGCCACACCGCTTCGCTCGGCCTGTGCTGGATGCCGGCGGGCACGTTGCCTGGTTTCCCCGACGGCATGGTGATCGGCCAGCACGGCTCGTGGAATCGCAGCACGCTGTCCGGCTACAAGCTGGTGTTCATCCCGTTCGAGAACGGCCGCCCGTCCGGCCCCGGTCGCGACATCCTGTCGGGCTTCCTGTCCCCGGACGAGAAGGAATCCTACGGCCGTCCGGTTGGCGTCGTGATCGGCCCCGACAAGAAGTCGCTGCTGATGGCCGACGACGTCGGCAATGTGATCTGGCGCGTGACGGGCGCGTAATTTCGAGGGAGGTGCGTTCCCTCCCCCGCAAGGGGGGAGGGAACGCAGCGCTGTTCTCGACTCGACCTCAACCCATCACGCTCTAGAACTCACGTCCCCACACACAACGCGGCGCGCTGCTTGCGCAGCAGCGCGATCACGGACAGCGCCGTGATCAACCCGGTCTTGGGGTTCTCGGACGGGATGTTCTCGATCGACATCGAGAAGCGCGCCGAATCCGCCTCGACCTCGATGCGGTGAACGTTGCGCGTCACGGTCGGATCGGCCCAGATCTGCACGGAGGTGCGATCAGGCCCGACGCCCGCGAGCGACAGCGCCACCGCGACGTTGAGATTGGCCGGAAAGCCTTTTGCGGCCTCGCGCGCGGTACCCTCGAACAGCTTCAGCGGCTCGCGCAGATTGTCGATGTCGATGTTGTTCTGGAC
>NZ_JBFUES010000831.1:0-3375 GCF_056403875.1 Bradyrhizobium sp. P2_E8 | reverse complement strand
TAGCCGCCGAACTTGATGCAGGTGTCAGTGCCCGGCATGTAGTAGAATCCGGCACCGTACAGGGAGCAGATCTTCACGTATTCGACCGCCTTGGCCTTCACGGGAAGATCGGCTGCCTGAGCTCCGCCAACGGCGATCAGACCCGCCGCTGAGCCGAGCAAGAGGCTCTTCACCAATTTCATATTCAATCTCCAAGTTGCTCATGTGCGAAGGAGCTCGAACCACTCGCGGCCCCTAGGCTCTTTCGCTTTCAAAACCGCTCTGGGGGCTTCGCGATTTCGGACCCATCGCATCGACGCGAGGGACTTGAGCGAACCACCTGCAACGGGACGATTGAGATTCCCCCACCGCCGAATCCAATATGCATAGGTCCCTTCGCTAATTAAAATAGTTTATTAGATCAGCTATTGGATTCCAGCCACATTGTGTCGCACGCGCAACACCGTCGTCCACGCAGCCTAATTGTTGATCAGCTCATATTTGTAAAATGACTGACACAATTACCTTGCCCTGCACTTGCGTCAGGGCAGACTTGCGTGAACAATGATCATCAAAGCGTAAGTGGCGAATGTCGAACCGGGAGCGCAGGGATGTCCACGTCGAGGAAGGAGGCAACGCGATCTCGCCCCATCGGCAATCTCGACATCATCAGGCGCTTCACCTGGGAAATATCGTCGATCAACATGTATCTGGAGGAGCTGCGTCAGTTCTGGGCGAGAACGCTCGGCATCAGCGGCCCGCAATGGCTGATCCTGATGGCGATCTCCGATCTCGACAAGGACGACGGCGTGCCCGTCAACATGGTCTCCAAGCTGCTCCACGTCGATCCCTCGTTCGTCACCACCCAGTCCAAGCTCCTGGAGAAGAAGGGCTTGCTCCGCCGGCGGCCCTCGCCGACCGACGCCCGGGTCGTGCGGCTGTCACTGGTCGACAAGACCCAGAAGCACATTGCGAGCCTCAACGAGCAGTACAAGACGATTCGCGAATTCGTCTTCGAGGAGTTCGACGAGAACGAGCTGGCGGAATTCACCACCAAGCTCGCGACGCTGAAGAACCGGCTCGAAAAAGCCTGCGTCAGGATATCGCTCGACTTCTGAGACGCGCGACCGCGCTCAGGTCCGCCGGCCGACGGCGCCGAGTCGCGATTCCAGCCAGTCGAAGATGTATTCGTTGGCCAGGCTCGGATTGTCCGCGTGGGCCTGCGCCGCGCCCGTCTCCGCCGCGGTGAACACCTTCAGCACGATATCGGAGCTGCCGAGCCGGGATTTCTGGACGATCTGACGCGCCCGGTCGGCCTTGAGCCAGCCATCCTCGCCGAGCGTAATCAGCACCGGGCAGTCGGCGCTGGAGGCCATCAGCGGCGCATGCGGCACCGGAACGATGCTGAGGTCGCTGATCGCGAAACGGCTGGCGAAGAAGGATCGTTCGTGCAGATCCCAAAGGCCGCCATCGCAGACGGCGGCGGCGAGCCGCGGCTCCTGCAACACCGCGCGCGCCACGAAAGAGGATCCCCACCCGTCCGCCACGATGGCGACGCGATCGAAATCGACGTCGCCGCGCGTTTCCAGATAGTCCATGACGCTCGCGATCGAGCTCTCGAGGTCGCGGCGCTGCAAGAGCGTATCGGCATAATCGTCGCGCTGGTCGCCGAGCAGGTCCAGCGCGAGCATCGACAGTCCGCGCTCGCGCGCATGCGGCGCGAGCTTGAACAGGAATTCCTCCTTGCGGTGTCCCGGCTCGCCGATGCAGATCACGGTCGGGGCCCGTCCGCCCGCCGACGGCGCGGGCAGGAAATAGCCCTGCAAGGAATGATCGTCGACCCAGGGAATCGTCACGACCTCGCCGGCCGGCGCGCGCGCCGCGAGGTAGCGGCGGGCGCATTCCTGCATCGCCAACACCGCAACCCAGCGGCGCTCGTCGGCCTTATCGAGCGGCATTGCCGCTGCACCATAGTAGTTCATCGCCCGCAGCCAGTTGCGCTGCGCGGTCGCCATGTGGCCCTCCGCGAACGCGGCCTCGGCGCGCTGGCGGTTGGCCTGCGCGAGCCGCTTCCACTCGCGATGCCAGGATTGCTCGTCGTCCCGTTTGAGCTGCCGCGCGATCATCAGGCATTCCGCGATCGTGGCACCGCCCTCCTGGGCTGCGGTCAGGAGCCGCGTGAATTCAGCGGAGATGTCCTCTCTCTCCGGGCACAGGGTCCAGTCGTCAGAGAGGCATGCGGGTATCATCGGAGCTGCGCTCTATCATCGCGTTACCCCTGATTCATTAAACTATTTTAATTCGCCAACCAAGCTGCGGCGCGCCGAACGCGACCCGTTTGACATCACCATCACTTGAACAATGCTTGAACGACAGACCATGTCCATGCGTGACATTGCATTTCGTCATATCGCAACGAAAGTTGGCAAGAGGTGGCACGTGAAATTACCTGCGCGCCTCTTGCCATGACGATCATCATACCCATATACGCGCGCCTTCGCCGACTGGGCCAACCGGTTCAGCCGAGCCGCCAGCCGACCTCCTGGGTCAAACTTTCGTAGAAGGCGCGATCATAGGCTTGCTCCGGCGTGGCGCGGACGCGCTCGTCAAGGCGCCTGGCGTCCTCGCCCACGAGAATGCGCCAGCGCTCGGCCTTCACCCCGTCAAGGATGATCTTCGCGGCTTGCGCAGCCGTCGTCGGCGCATCCTCCAGGAAGCTGCGGGCCCGCTCCGCGAACGCTGCCTGGATATCCTCGTCCGACATCTTGTCGGCATCTGGCACGCCGGCCGCGACCATGCGCTTGCGGGTCAGCGCGACCTCGTCGGCGTTGAGCCGCTCCGACCCGTCCATGCTCTGCACCTTGCGCGAATTGGAGACGATCGAGGTGCCGATATGGCCGGGCATCACCACCGAGCATTTGACGTGCGGCGCGTGCAGGCGGAGGTCGTTGATCAGCGCTTCGGTAAATCCCTTCACCGCGAACTTGGCCGAGCTGTAGGCGGTGTGCGCCTGGTTCATGCCGATCGAGGCCCAGAAGCCGTTGACGCTCGCGGTGTTGACGATGTGGGCCTCGTCGGCCGCGACCAGCATCGGCAGGAAGGTGCGCACACCGAGATAGACCCCGCCCCAGCAGATGTTGAAGGTGCGCTCCCACTGCTCGCGCGTGTTGGTGAACAGGCTGCCGCCGCCACCGATACCGGCATTGTTGAACAGAAGATGGATCCGGTCGGTCTTCTGCTGTTCGGCAAGCTCGTCACGAAAACGCTTCAGGTGATCCTCGATCGCGACGTCTGCGACGTGCGTCGTGACGCGCAGGCCCTGCGGCAGCTTCTCGACCTCGCAGAGCCGCTTGGTCTCGGCCATCGCGGCCTCCGAGACGTCGCACATTGCGACAT
>NZ_JBFUES010000830.1:0-3382 GCF_056403875.1 Bradyrhizobium sp. P2_E8 | reverse complement strand
CTGGTCGCCCTTGGCGGTGGCGGACGCGGCCGGGAAGCCGTTGATGGTGATGTCTTCCGTGGACGCCTTCTCGACGCCTTCCATCCAACCTGAATTGAGGTAATCGCCGAGCGACTGCTCGGCCGGCACCCTCACCACGTCGAAGCGCATCGCCTGCGAGCCGCCGTCACGCACGCCGATCACCGCCTGCGCGGTGTTGTCGAGCGTGAAATTGTCCGGCGCCTGGAAGGTGAAGCCGAGCTTCGGATGCAGGAAGCGGCGGCCGCGGACAAAACCTTCGCTCGGGTCTTCGCCATAGACGAGGTTGTCGATCGCGGCGAGATAGCTCTCGCGGTCGCGCTCGCCGCCCTCCGGAGCGACGTACTGCCGCGCGATGGTCTGCGCGTTCTGCACACGCTCCGGGGTTGCCGGATGCGACGAGGTGAAGTCCTGCGCGCGCGGATCGAGCGAGGAGGTCTTGCCGGCCTTCAGCTCGGCATTGCGCTCCATCGCCGAAAGAAAGCGTGCGGCGCCATAAGGGTCGAAATGTGCCTTGGCGGAGATGCCGACGCCGATGCCGTCCGCCTCGAACTCCTGGTTGCGCGAAAAGCTCGCCATGGTGAGCTTGGTCTTGGCCAGAGCGAGCGCGGTGAGATCGGGATCGTTGCTCATGTCGGTGACGACACGGGTGACGATCGCGGCCTGGCGCGCCTGGTCCTCGCGCATCGCGGCGTGCTTGGACAGCACATGCGCCATCTCGTGGCTGAGCACGGAGGACAATTCCGACGTATCGCTCGCAAGCGCAAGGAGACCGCGCGTGACGTAGAGCTGGCCGTTCGGCAGCGCGAAGGCGTTCACTGCGCCGGAATTGAGAATGGTGACCCGGTAGCCCTGGTCAGGGCGGTCCGAGGCGGCGACGAGCCGGTCGACGGTCTTGGTGACCAGCGATTCGAGCCTGGGGTCATCATAGGCGCCGCCATAGCTCGCCAGGATGCGCTCGTGCTCCTTTTCGGTGGCGGGGGTCTGCGCGACTGCGGGCTTCGGCTTGGGCATCGCGACCGCCGGCGGGGCCGCCGCGGTCTGGAACCGGCCCATATCGCCGCAGCCGGCGAGCGCCGTGCCCAGCACAAGGCATAGCGCAGCCGGCGCAGCCCGAAGGCGGCGGCCTTCACTCGTTTTGTGCTGTTCTAGCACCCCATTCACGTCGTTAACCCGTGCCCGGCCCGCTTAAGGCCTTACCCCTGTCGGCTCGTTTGCACTCAGCAACTCGACCTGTCCCACGAGGCGCACATCGATACGCGGCCCCGTATTCCCCTCAACCCAGCCTCGGACTCGAATACGTCGATTTTCCAAGGACTTAATGGCAACCCCGGCGTTTTCGAACGCCGGTAACGCGCGCCTTGAAATAGTCACGGCAAAGCCGCGTGTCCAGTTCCGTCCGAAGTTGAGGTAGGTCATTGCCCCAGCTTGCCGGACCGACAGGACTTTGCCCTCGACCACCACAAAGCGCCCGATCCCGGCCAAAATATCGTCCGGACTTTCCGCGTTTTTTATGGCCGACAGGTCAGCCCAGTTGCCCTTTTTTTGGCGCCGCGCCTCGGCCTCCGACGACATCAGGGCGGCCGCACAGTCCTTGTCGGCGATCTCGGCGGAGACGATGGCCTCGCCCTGGGCCAGCAGCATCGCCTGCACCGGGGTGTCGCTTTCGCCGATGAAGACCAGCCCGCCCTGGCGCCCATAGCGATCGGGCGTGTCGTCAGCGCTCCGCAGCATCACGTCGCGGCCGACCAGCAGCGAGGCCAGCGCCTGCTTCGTCGTCGCGGTCGGTTCGATTCCGGAGAGGCGCACCTCGCGGCCGTCATCGAGGCGCACGCTGCGGCCATCGATGATCGCGGTGACGCGGCCTTCGCCCTGGGACTCGAATTGGCACGGCGCCGCGAACGCATCACCAGACGCGAACACGAATAGCGCTGCGGCGATGAGGATGAGTGATCGTGTCACGTTGCCCGGAGAGGTTGCGTTACGCTCCAGCTTTAACCCATGCGTAGCGGGTCGCGAAGAGGCTTCCTCACACTCCGTCATTGCTTCGCTGCGCTCGCAATGACGATGCGGAAACATCTTGCGTCATTCCACCATTCCGCTTTGCGGAAAACGCGTGACGATCGCGCGACCTGCACGCCCCTCGCGCTTGCTGCCCTGTCGCGCATGCGGCATGATTGCGGCAATAGCGATAGCCAAAAGCAATAACCAAGCCGCCATCAGAGCACGGCGCGATAAGGGAGGTCTTTTCGATGAAGAGAATTTTGCCGGGCATTTTTGCCGCTGCGTTTGCGCTGAGTGCGAGCGCCGTGCAGGCCGAGGACAAGCCGCCACTGAAGATCGGCGGCATTCTCGACATGTCGAGCCTCTATGCCGACATCACCGGTCCCGGCAGCGAGACTGCAGCCAAGATGGCCGTCGAAGACTTCGGCGGCGAGGTGCTGGGACGCAAGATCCAGGTGCTGGCGGCCGACCATCTCAACAAGGCGGATCTCTCCGCCAACATCGCCCGCGACATGCTCGACAACCAGGGTGTCGAGATGATCTACGACGTCGCGGCCTCCGCAACCGCGCTTGCTGCCGGCGAGATCGCGAAGGCGCGCAACAAGATCATCATGTTCAACGGCCCGGGCTCGATCCGTCTCACCAACGAGGCCTGCGGTCCCTACACCGTGCACTACGTGTTCGATACCTACGGCCAGGCCAACGTGACCGGCCTTGCGGCGGTGAAATCGGGCCTCGATACCTGGTTCTTCCTCACGGCCGACTATGCCTTCGGCCAGGATCTGGAGAAGGACACCGGCGCCGTCGTCACCAAGACCGGCGGCAAGGTGCTCGGCGGCGTGCGCCATCCGCTCAACACGTCGGATTTCTCGTCCTTCCTGCTTCAGGCCCAGGCTTCCAAGGCCAAGGTGATTGGCCTTGCCAACGCCGGCGGCGACACCGTCAATGCCATCAAGCAGGCGGCCGAGTTCGGCATCACCAAGGGCGGCCAGAAGGTCTCGCCGCTGCTGGCCTTCGTGACCGATATCGATTCGATCGGACTGGAGACGGCGCAAGGCCTGCTGCTGGCGGAAGCCTTCTACTGGGACCTCAACGACGACACGCGCGCGTTCTCGAAGCGCTTCACCGAGCGCATGAAGCGGCCGCCGACCTCGGCGCAGGCCGGCGTCTATTCGTCCGTGACGCATTACCTGAAAGCCGTGAAGGCGGCGGGTACGACGGATGCGGCTGCGGTCATCAAGGTGATGAAGGAGACGCCGATCAACGATTTCTTCGCCAAGGGTGGCAAGATCCGCGAGGATGGCCGCATGATTCACGACATGTACCTGTTCGAGGTGAAGAAGCCATCGGAGTCCAAGGG
>NZ_JBFUES010000829.1:0-3391 GCF_056403875.1 Bradyrhizobium sp. P2_E8 | reverse complement strand
ACCCTGCCCGCGCCGCGCGTCGCAGCGCCTGCGGCGGCGGGCCGAAGGGGCGCTGCCGGCGAGGACCATCAAATCGTAGGAGGCGGCTTACGCTCGCCGGTGCTCAAGCGGGGTACTCCCGAAAACTTGCGCCAATCCGCCACATAACCCCGGAGGATGATTCTCCCCGAGCGATCCGAACGCTATCTAACGTTGCTTGCGGCCTGGTCGTCGCGTGCCACCTAAAGGCGGGTTTGGAGGAGTCGTGTTCCGTCCCGACGCACATGGCATCGCACATTCTCAGCTCACTGCTTTCGGCCAATGGTGTGAGGCCCGAACGGGGCAGCAGCTGCGCGATCACGCTGCGATGGACCGCTTCTCGGTGGAGGATTTCCACAGCTTCTGGCGTCTCTTCCTTGAGTGGTCCGACGTGCCGCGGGACGGCGCAGCCGAGCCCGTCTGCGTCGGCGATGCCTGCGAGACCGCGCGCTTCTTCCCGGATATTCGTCTCAACTACGCCGAGTGCCTCCTCGGCGGCAGTCCCGGCCAGCCGGTCCTGACAGCCTGCCACGCTGACGGCAGCCGCGACCGGTTCACGCGTGGCGCGTTGCGCGGCGCGGTTGGTCGATTGGCGAGGTCGTTGCAGCGGCTCGGTGTGCGCCCAGGTGACCACGTCGTGGCAATCGCACGCAACAATGCCGCGGCGGTCATTGCCTGTCTGGCGACCGCCGCCATTGGCGCGACTTTTGCCAGCTGCGCGCCGGACATGGGCGTGCCCGCTATCCTGGCGCGGTTCGCCCCTCTCGAGCCCGTGGTGCTCTTCGGCTGCCTTCGAGCGGAGCGATGGGATGCGGGAATCCCCGTCGCCGAGCGCGTCCTCGAAACGGCGGCCGGCCTGCCGAGCCTCGCGGCGATCATTGCGCTGGACGATGGCTCGCTGGACGCCGACGAGAGGACGCCGCCTCTGCACAGGCTGGCCGATCTGCTCGGTGATGATGATGGCGGCGAGATTGGGCCAGCCTGGCCCCGTCACCCATTCAACCATCTGCTGTTCACGATGTTCTCTTCGGGCACCACGGGCCCGCCGAAATGCATCCAGCACGGCGCCGGCGGCACCTTACTGGAGCATGTGAAGGAGCACCGGTTGCACTGTGATCTCAGGCACGGCGACAGGCTGTTCTTCCAAACCTCCTGCGGTTGGATGATGTGGAACTGGCAGCTCTCGGCGCTGGCGTCCGGCGTCGAGATTGTCCTCTACGACGGGCCGCTCGCAGCGGCGGACACGTTCTGGCGGATTGTTGCCGAGGAACGCGTGACCGTGTTTGGCACCAATCCCGCCTATCTGCATTTCTGCGCGGAGAAGGATTTCTCCCCCGGGCGGGTGTTCGACCTTTCCGCCCTGCGCACCATGCTCTCGACCGGCTCGATCCTCTATCCCCGCCAGTACGACTGGGTCAGCAGCGAAGTGAAGTCGTCGATTCCGCTGCAGACGATCTCAGGCGGCACGGATATCATCGGCTGCTTCGTCCTTGGCAGTCCGAATCTGCCGGTCCATCCCGGCGAGGCACAGTGCCGCAGCCTCGGCCTCGATGTCCGCTCGCTGCCGCCGCCTGACGATCCGCAGGCGGTGATAGGCGAACTGGTCTGCGCCAACCCTTTTCCCTCGCGGCCCCTCGGCTTTCATGGCGATGCGGACGGTGCCCGCTTCCACGCCGCCTACTTTGCTCAGAACCCCGGCTTTTGGACGCATGGCGATCTGATCGAGGCCACGCCTCATTGGGGCTGGCGCTTGCATGGTCGTTCAGACGGAGTCCTCAACGTGCGCGGCATCCGCATAGGGACCGCGGAGATCTACCGCATCCTCGATGACGTCGAGGAGATCGTTGAGGCGATGGCGGTCGAGCAACAAGCGGACGAGCCAGGCGGCACACGCATGGTTTTGTTGCTCGTGTTGCGCGAAGGCGTGGTGCTCGACAGCGCTCTCGCCAAGCATATTCGCTCTGAGCTTGCACACTGCGGCTCGCCGGCCTTCGTGCCGGCGCGTATCGCACAGGTCGACGCGCTTCCTGTCACCTTTAACGGCAAGCGGTCGGAAATCGCAGTGCGGGATGCGGTGAACGGCCGCCCTGTACGGAATCGCGACGCCCTGCAGAATGCCGAATGCCTTGAGGCCATTGCCAACCATCCGGTTCTGCGAGCGCCTCCGACCGCCAGTGCGCCTCGGGAGCCGACCCCGGTCTGTGGAGTGCTCCCAGACGTTGACCAGCTGCGGAAAGACCTGCAGGCGATCTGCGAGCGCGTGCTGGACGTGGCTCCCATCGGCTGGTCCGATAATCTTCTGGACTGCGGCGCAGACTCGCTGGCCGTAGTCAGCCTGCTCCTGGAGATCGAGAGCTATGCAGGGSATCCGATGCCCCTTTCGGCCTTTCTGCGGGCGCCGTCGATCGAAGGCCTGATCGCGGTCCTCTCCGGCGCGGAGGCAATGACGGCCCAGCAGCTTGGCCGGGCGGGCCTGCACGTCCGTGCCCTCGGTCCGGAGGACGTGGAACCGGTCTGCCGCTTTCTTGAGGAATCGTTTCGCGAGGCGGGCATCGATGCGACGAGATGGCGCCGTCTGTTCGATCATGGCTGGTCGGATCACACCCGCGGCTTCATACTTCTCGACGGCAACGCCTTGGTTGGATTCATCGGGGCAGTCGCTGCCCGGCGGCAGGTGAACGAGGAGGCAGTCCTCGTCTGCAATCTGTCCTCTTGGGTTGTACGCGCGCAGTACCGCGGCTGGGGTATGGCGCTGCTCGCCTCAATGCTGGATGACGCGAACGCCACATATACGTGCTTCACTCCACAGCCGTCGTCTTGGGCCGCCCTTATCGCACAGCGTTTCAAACCGCTGGACTCGCAGCGCATCGCCATGCCGCCATTGCTTCAGGCCGAGACCTTGTTCGGCTCGACCCGGCCGGTGATCAGCTTCGATCCGGCCGTGGTCCGCGAGAGACTGACCAGCCACCAAAGGCAAATCTTCGACGATCACGCGGCGTATGATTGCCTGCAGCTCATCGTCGTCGACGGGCCTGATTACGCCTATCTCGTGGTGAAGCGCCGCGATCATCGTCTTGCAGCAAGTCGATTGGGACGACTGGCACGGTTTCAGCCGCTCAGAATCCCATATTCGGACATTCTGCATTGTAGTGCGCCGGCTCTGCTGTTGCGGCATCTCGAGCGCGTCAAGCTGGCGATCTTGCGCCGGCAGCGAACGGCGGCGCTCGTCGCGGAGGCGCGAATCTTTCCGGTCCCACCACGAGGCATGATGCTCCCGATGATCACGTGTTTCCGTTCCCCGCTGATCGCCGACGACGAGCTCGACAGGCTGTATTCGGAAATCGTGCTCCTGCCCATCTGAAGGCGGACATTC
>NZ_JBFUES010000828.1:0-3392 GCF_056403875.1 Bradyrhizobium sp. P2_E8 | reverse complement strand
GAAGATCATCGGCACGCGCGGCCGCGCCGTCGAACTCGCGACGATGCGCTAGGTGCTGCGCCCGATCGACGGCACTATGCCGGCAGCTTCGCCGTAATCGGCGCCGTCAGCATCGCCTCGAGCAGCCGCTCGGTCGTCGTGCCCTCGGGCAGCCGCTCGAGGATGTCCGAGAGCCGCCCGTCGAGCAGCAGTGTGGTGAAGCCGTGCACCATCGACCAGGCCCGCGCGATCGCGGCGCCCTGGTCGAGCGTCAGGGCGTCGCCGCTGATCTGCTCCTGCCGCATCGCGCCGATGGCATTGGCAAGTCCGGCGAAGGAAGCCTCGGCCGCCTCGTGCAACGAGGGCCTGGAATAGTCGAGCCGCTCGGTGCGGAACATGATGCCGTACATGCCGGGATGGGCCTGCGCATAGGCCACATAGGCTTTCGGCCGCGCCAATGCCCGCGCGAGCGGTGTGGTGGCGGTGTCGCAGGCCGACGCCATCGCCGCGTTGAACTGGCGGAAGCCGACGGCCGCAAGCTCGCTGAGAAGGCCGGTGAGATCGCCGAAATGATGGGTCGGCGCGGCATGCGAAACGCCCGCCTCGCGCGCCACCGCGCGCAATGTCAGGCCGGCAAGCCCGTCGCGCTCCAGCACCCGTTCGGCGGCCTGGAGCAGCGCCTCGCGCAGGGCGCCGTGATGATACGGCGTCTCCGTCTTCGCACTGGCCGGACGGCGTGCAGGACGCCCGCTCGTTGCCGACGATGTCTTCCTCGGGGCGCGCACGATGCGCGCCGCTTCGGACCTGGTTTCGCTCTTCGGATCGCTCTTGCCCATGAACCAACCTATATGACGCAATATTGACAGTGTAAAGATTTCGCTTGACCGGCGCGGCGATCGGCCCTATTTGATCTTTACGATGTAAAGATAAGGAGGGATACGCCGTGCAGCAGAACGCCATCACTGAGCGCCACAACAATATCGCGCCGATTCCGTTCGAGGCCGACGCGCCCTTCCTCAAGATCGTCGGCGAATTGCCGCGCGAGCTGAACGGCACGCTCTATCGCAACGGCCCCAACCCGCAGTTCGATGCGCCCGGCGCGCACTGGTTCGTCGGCGACGGCATGCTGCACGCCTTTCACCTCGAGAATGGCCGCGCCAGCTACCGCAACCGCTGGGTCCGCACGCCGAAATGGCTCGCCGAGCACGACGCAGGCCGCGCCTTGTTCGGCGGCTTCGGCCGCAAGCTGCCGGATGCGCCGCAAAACCTCACCGACGGTGGCGTCGCCAACACCAACATCATCTTCCACGCCGGCAAGCTGCTGGCGCTGGAAGAAGCGCATTTGCCGACCGAGATCGAGCCGGGCACGCTGGCCACGCGCGGCTATCACAACTATCAGGGCCGCGTCGCCGGCAGTTTTACCGCGCATCCCAAGGTCGATCCCGTCACCGGCGAGATGCTGTTCTTCGGCTACAACGCCGCGGGGCCGCTGACGCCTGCCCTCTCCTTCGGATCGATCGATGCATCCGGCAAGGCGACGCGCTTCGAGCGTTTCGAGGCGCCCTATGCCAGCATGGTGCATGACTTCATCGTCACCGCGAACCATGTGCTGTTTCCGATCCTTCCCATCACCGGCAGCATGGAGCGCGCGATGAGCGGACGGCCGCCCTATGCCTGGGAGCCGGACAAGGGCGCCTATGTCGGCGTGATGAAGCGCAACGGCACGGCGAAAGACATCGTCTGGTTCCGTGCTGAGGCCTGCTACGTCTTCCACGTCATGAACGCGTGGGAGGACGATAACCGCATCATCGCCGACGTCATGCAGTTCGAGGAGGCGCCGCTGTTTCCGCATCCCGACGGCCGGCCGACCGATCCGGAGAAATCGCGCGCCCGCCATTGCCGCTGGACGTTCGATCTCTCAGGCAACACCGATCGTTTCCAGCAGACGTACCTGGACGATCTCACCGGCGAATTCCCGCGCATCGACGATCGTCGCGCCGGGCTGAAGAGCCGTCACGGCTGGTACGCCTGCGCCAATCCAAGACTGCCGATGTTCGGCGCACTCTCCGGCATCGTCCATGTCGACGGCAACGGCAAACGGCTCGGCCATTATCTGCTGCCCGCCGGCGACACCATCTCCGAGCCGGTGTTCGTCGAGCGATCGAGCGATGCAGCCGAAGGCGACGGCTGGCTGCTCGCGGTGGTCTGGCGCGCACGCGAGAACCGCAGCGACCTCGCCGTCTTCAATGCCACCGACATCGAGGCCGGCCCCGCCGCCTTGGTGCAACTCGGCCACCGCGTGCCGGACGGCTTTCACGGCAACTGGGTGGGAGCGGCGTAGCTCTCACCGCGTCATTCCGGGGCGCGACGACGTCGCGAGCTACGATGCGCAATTGCGCATCTGAGAATCCATTTCACCGTGTGTTCTGAAGCCCGATGGGCTCCGGGCTCGACGCTTCGCGTGCTCCGGAATGACAGAAAGAGGAGTTTCCTATGCACATGCCCTCGATCACAGCCGCCTGCCTCGCCGTCCTCGCCCTGACCTGCGCCGCGCTCGCAGTCCAGACGATCCGGCTGCGGCGGAGCCGCCATACCGTCTTCAACGGCGGCATCTTGCTCTGCCTCGGCCTCTTGATCGTCTCCGCGCTGCCGATCCTGTCGCGCCTGCCCTGGGTGGAATTGGCCGAGGAGGCATCTGACCAAGTCGTTGCAGGCCTTCATCTTTTGGAGGTCGCCTACGTCATTTTGACACTGTAAAGATTTTACTTGACGAGCACCGCCCCCTAAAGTAGAAATCTTTCCACTGTAAAGATTGGCCTGACCGAGGCGGTCCATGACGATTTTCCTGATCCTCGCGCCCTACGGCGCCTTCACGTTCCTGATGCTGGTGACGTCGGCCACGGTCAGCGTGTTCGCGGCTTCCGCGATCTGTCTCGCCACCGTCGCGATCGATGTCGCGCAGGGCCGGTCGGTGAAGATCCTGGCTGCGGGCTCGGCGATCGTGTTCGCCGCAATCGGCCTCTACCTCGCGCTGCGCGACCCCGCGCTGGGCACGCTCGGCGTCAAGCTGTCGGTCGATGTCGGCATCTTCGTCATCTCGCTCGGCTCGATGTTGCTCCGCCGTCCCTTCACGCTGCAATATGCGGTTGAATCGGTCCCGGCCGAAACCGCGGCGATGCCCGGTTTTCTCTATGCCAATTACGTCATCACCGGCGCATGGACCGCGGCCGCGCTGCTGATGGCGGCCGCCAATCTCGTGCTGCTCTACGTCCCCGGCCTTCCCCTCTGGTCGAGCCTTGCGGTCGCCTTCGCCGCCCGCAACAGCGCGATCTACTTCACAAAATGGTATCCCGAGTATCGCCAGATCAAGTACGGTACGCCGGCCGCCGCACTGCCCAACGCTCGCTGAACAG
>NZ_JBFUES010000827.1:0-3404 GCF_056403875.1 Bradyrhizobium sp. P2_E8 | reverse complement strand
GGATAAAGGCGGCGAGGACTGGCCAGCCTAGTGTCGAGCCCCCAGATTCACGGGAATCGACGGTCAGGAAAGGACGCCATGCCGGGGCCGATCAGTCAACCGCAGACGCTCGCTGACGTGAAGACACTGCCGGAACTGCTGCGCTGGCGCGTCAAGGCGACGCCGGCGGCGGAGGCCTATCGCCATTTCGACGCGGATGCGGGACGCTGGGTCAGCCAGTCCTGGCACGAGATCGACGCGGAATTCGAGCTGTGGCGGCGGGCGCTGGCCGCGGAGGAGTTCTCGCCCGGCGAGCGTATCGCCATCCTGATGCCGAACGGCATTCCGCACATCGCAATGGACCAGGCGGCGCTGTCGCGCGGTCTCGTGCCGGTGCCGATGCATGCGGTCGACAACCCCGACAGCATTGCCTACATCCTCGCCGATTCCGGCGCGCTGCTGCTGTTCGTGGATACGCTGGAGCGCTGGCAGGCGATCGTGGCCACCGGCCAGCCGCTCGATGCGCTCAAGCGCGTCGTCTGCACTGAGATGACCGGGCCGGCGCCGGCCGATTCACGCATCGTCGCGCTCGACCATTGGCTCGGGTCCGCTCCTGGCGCGACCGCGCCATTGCCCGACGTCGCGGTAGCGCCGGACGATCTTGCCGCCATCGTCTACACCTCGGGCACGACCGGACGGCCGAAGGGCGTGATGCTGTCGCATGACAACGTCGTCGCCAATGTGAAGGCGATCGCGCATCGCATCGCGGCGTCGCCCGACGACGTCTTCCTGTCCTTCCTGCCGCTCTCGCACACTTTCGAGCGCACCGGCGGCTATTACTATCCGATCGCGGCCGGGGCCTGCGTCGCCTATGCGCGCTCGGTGCCGCAGCTCGGGGACGACCTCAAGCATGTGAGGCCGACGGTGCTGATCTCGGTACCGCGGATCTATGAGCGCGTCCATGCGCTGATCATGCAGCATCGCGCATCGGCCGGAAGCATCGAGCGGACGCTGCTCGACCTCACGATGGCCGTCGGCGGCCGGCGTTTCGAAGCGCGGCAGGGACGCGGCGCACTCTCGCTGTTCGACCGGCTGGCCTGGCCGCTGTTGAAGCGGCTCGTCGCCGACAAGGTGCTGGCGCAGCTCGGCGGCCGCCTGCGCGTCGCGGTCTCCGGCGGTGCGCCGATCGCCGAGCCTGTCATTCGGCTGTTTCTCGCGCTCGGGCTCGACATCCTCCAGGGCTACGGCATGACCGAGACCTCGCCGGTGGTCTCGGTCAACACCCCCGAGGACAACGATCCGCACTCGGTCGGCCGCGTGCTCGACGGCGTCGAGGTCAGGTTAGGCGAGAACGACGAGCTGCTGGTGCGCGGTCCCAGCGTGATGCTCGGCTACTGGCACAAACCCGAGGAGACGCGCCGCGTGAAGGAGGCCGATGGCTGGCTGCACACCGGCGACCAGGCCCGCATCGAGAACGGGCGCATCACCATCACCGGCCGCATCAAGGATATCCTCGTGACGTCCACCGGCGAGAAGATCGCGCCGGTGGATCTCGAGACCGCGATCCTGGCCGATCCCCTGTTCGAGCAGGCGCTGGTGGTCGGCGAGCAGCGGCCGTTCCTCACCGCGCTGGTCGTGCTCAATGCAAAAGCCTGGGTGCAGGAGAAAGAAAGGCTCGCCGCGAACGGCAAGCAAGGCGGCGCGGCGGAGCGGGCCGCCCTGCTTGCCAGAATCGCGGCGGCGGTGAAGGCCTATCCGTMCTACGCGACGCCGCGCGCGGTGTGGTGGACGCTGGATCCCTGGACCATCGCCGCCGGCCTGCTGACGCCGACGCTGAAGAACAAGCGCCCCGCGCTCGAGCACCGCTTCGCCGACGAGATCGCGCAGATCTATGCGAAGAAGCCGGCGAGAGCGTCCTGAGCTCGCGTCTTCCTGCTTGGAGCACGAAGTTTCCATAGCGTCATGGCCGGGCTTGTCTCGGCCATGACGCTATGGAAGAGAGAGCGCTCACGTCCTCTTGAACGCCGCTTCCGCTGCGCTTGATCCAGCGCAATTTCGGCCGCCGGCTCCCATGCAATCTCGCCGCGAGAATTCGAATTGCAATCGAGGCAAGTCATGAAGGCGTATTTCATCGGTGGTGGCATCGGATCGCTCGCGGGCGCGGCGTTCCTGGTTCGCGACGCGCAGCTGCCGGGACGCGACATCGTGATCTACGAGGCGCAGCCGCTGCTCGGCGGCAGCCTCGACGGCGCACCGCTCGCGAACGGCGCCTATTCGTTGCGCGGCGGGCGCATGCTCACCACCGATCACTACGAATGCACCTGGGACCTGCTGTCAGGCATCCCCTCGCTCGAACGTCCGGGCCTGAGCGTGCGGGACGAGACCGTCGCGTTCAACGAGGAGAACCCGGCGCATTCGCAGGCGCGGCTGGTCGACCGCAACCGCTTCAAGATCGACGTCTCCCACATGGGCTTCTCCGCGCGCGACCGGCTCGAGCTGCTGCGGCTCACCGAGGCCTCGGAGGAAACGCTCGGCAACAGCCGCATCACCGACTGGCTGTCGCCAAAATTCTTCGAGTCCAGTTTCTGGTACATGTGGCAGACCACTTTCGCCTTCCAGCCCTGGCACAGCGCGGTCGAACTGAAGCGCTATCTGCACCGCTTCATGAACGAATTCCCGCGCATCGAAACCCTCGCCGGCGTCAAGCGTACCGTCTACAACCAGTATGACGCGATCGTGCGGCCGCTTGCCGACTGGCTGAAGCGGCAAGGCGTGCAATTCGTGCGCGGCACCCGCGTCACCGACATGACGCTCGAAGACGAGGCCGGACGCGTGCGCGTGCGCCAGCTCGTGCTCGATCGCGACGGCCGCACCGCCAACGTCCGCCTCGAGGACGGCGATCTCGTGTTCCTCCAGAACGGCTCGATGACGGATGCCTCGAGCCTGGGCACCATGACCGAGCCGCCGCCGCACCTGACCAAGGCCGACAGCCAGGGCTGGGCGCTGTGTGGGAGACGATCGCGCAGGGACGTCCCGAATTCGGCAATCCGTCCGCGTTCAACACCTCGATCCCGGAATCATACTGGCTGTCCTTCACGGTCACCTGCCGCGATCCGCGCTTCTTCGACAAGATGGAGGCGTTCTCGGGCAACAGGGCCGGCACCGGCGGGCTGGTGACGTTCAGGGATTCCAACTGGCTGATGTCGGCGGTGCTGTATCATCAGCCGCATTTCGCGGGTCAGCCGAAGGACGTCCRGGTGTTCTGGGGTTATGCGCTGCATCCGGACCGCGTCGGCAATTTCGTCGGGAAGCCGATGTCCGATTGCGGCGGCGCGGACATCCTGAACGAGCTGTGCGGGCACCTGAATTTCGATCGCGATGCGTTCGAGAATGCGATCTGCATTCCCTGCCGCATGCCCTACATC
>NZ_JBFUES010000826.1:0-3406 GCF_056403875.1 Bradyrhizobium sp. P2_E8 | reverse complement strand
CAAGCCCGAGAGCGCCAAGGTCGAACCCGGTCGTGACGAGTCCAAGTCAGAGAAGGCGACTGAGAAACCCGTCGAGCCGAAGCCGGAGAGCGCCAAGGTCGAGCCGCGCGGCAGCGACGCTCCGGCGCTGCGGCCCGATCCGGTGCCGCAGGTGACGCCGGCCCCGCCGGCGGCCGCCACGAAGCCGGCCGAGCCGGTCGCGCCCAAGGCGGCGGAAGAGGCGGCTCCCAAGCCTGCCGCGCCGGCCGCAAGCTCCGAACCGGCGGCCAAGCCGCAGGAGGCGGCGCCGCCCGCGACCGCTGCGGCCCCGCCGCCGGCGGAGTCATCAGGACCGCCGGCGCCGCCGATTTCGCGCTAAGCCAACCCGCATTGTCAGATCGCGTTGCGAGGGCCGCGTTCATCGCGGCCTTCGTATCGTCTTGACCGCGATTAGAGCGCTACTCTAGAGTATTGCTCTAGGAGGCGTCGATGTCGGCAAGCGTGCGTGACGACCTGTTGGCGGCGGGGCTGTTCGTGTTCGACCGCGTCGGCTTCGAAGCTGCGACGGTGGCTGCGATCCGCGCCAAAGCGCACGCCTCCAACGGCAGCTTCTTTCATGTCTTCGGGTCGAAGAAGGAATTGGCCGGCGCGTTGTTTCTGGAGGTGCTGCGGCATTACCACGCCGCAGTGCTGGCCGCGCTCGATCCCGTGCCTGACGCCGAACAGGGCATCGATCGCCTGATCCGGGCGCATCTCGACTGGGTCCTCTCGAGCCGGCGCGAGGCCCGCTATCTCTTCGAGATCTCGCGCAGCGAATGGGGCGAGGACGTCCGCGACGCCCAGCGCGCACAGAATGCGCGCCTTGCCGAAGGCATCGAACGCTGGCGCGCGCCGCTGGTTGCCGGCGGCGAGCTCCTGCCGATGACGCCGGTGACGTTCATCAGCCAGCTCATCGGGCCGGCGCAGATCTTCTGCCGCGCGTTCCTGTCGGGGCGCGATCGTGCCGATCCGCGAAGCGAGGCCGACACGCTGGTCGCCTGCGCCATCCGCGCGCTGCGGCCGCCCGATCGCATTAACAAACAATAAGGAGAGACGTCATGCGAGCCGAAGCAGATCCGGAATTTGCGGCCGTAGCCGAGCGCATCCACGCCAATGTCGGCCGCCAGGGCTTCATGAACCTCGTTGGCGCCGAGCTCTCGGAATTGTCGCGCGGCACCTGCACCATCGCGGTGGAGCGCCGGCCGGAGCTGCTTCAGCAGCACGGCTTTTTCCACGGCGGCGTCACCGCCTTTCTGGTCGACAACGCCACGACGATCGCGGCCGCCACCTCGCGCGGCCAGCCGGCGCTGACGGCGGAATACAAGCTCAATTTGTTGTCGCCCGCTGTCGGCGAGAAGCTGATCTGCCGGGCAAGAGTGATCAAGCCGGGGCGCCAGGTCTCCGTGGTCGCAGCCGACGTGTTCTGTGTCAGCGACGGTGTCGAGAAGCATACCGCAACCGCGCTCGCCTCGATCGCGATGCTGAGCGAGGACGTCGCCGCCAAAACGAAAAGCCCGGCCGCTTGAAGCGACCGGGCTGATCCACTCTCTGTCGTCATTCCGGGGCTCGCGAAGCGAGAACCCTGGTGCGCAATTGCGCACCATAGTTCGATGCTTCGCATCGCCCCGGAATAACGAGCTGACGTATTTACTTCTCGGTCTCTTCCGCGGCCGGGGCCGGCTCGACGTCGTCGTGCTGGGCTTCCGGATCGAAGAACTCGCCGGCGGCGGCGATCGCCTCGGCGGCCGCATCGCGGTCCTCGTTGCGGGTCGAGATGTCCTCGCCGCGGTTGATGCGCTCGGCCTCGTCCTGGCTGCGCGCAACCGTGACGCTGATCTCGACCTCGACCTCGGGGTGAACGGCGACGGTGATGGTGTGCTTGCCGATGGTCTTGATCGGTGCGTCGAGCTGGACCTGCGGACGGGACAGCGCAACGCCGTCGGCTTCGAACGCCACGACGATGTCACGCACGTTGACCGAGCCGAACAGTTGGCCGGCTTCCGAGGCCTGGCGGATCACGATGATGTTCTTGCCCTGGATCTTCTCGGCGACCTTGGATGCCTCGCCCTTGGACGCAAGGTTGCGAGCCTCGAGATCGGCCTTCATGCCGTCGTACTTGGCGCGGTTGTCGGCGGTGGCGCGCAGCGCCTTGCCGCGCTTGAGCAGGAAATTGCGGGCATAGCCGTCGCGAACCTTCACGACTTCGCCCATCTGGCCGAGCTTGTTGACGCGTTCCAGCAAAATGACTTCCATATTCGTTCTCCTTTGAAGTGCTCTGTGAGTTCGGGGTTTCAGGGTTGGACTTAAGGGGTCGGCAGTGGCGGCGGCTGGCGGCTGCGCAGGAAGCGCTCGCGGAAGCCGAACACGGCATCCGCAAGGCCCAGGATCACCATCGCGATGACAGGCCATCCGAACACGACGACGACGGCGTAGGTCGAGCCGAGCCAGAACGTGCGGCTCTTCAGCGCGAGCGTCAGCGTGTGCAGCACGGCAAAGCCGGTCAGCGCATAGCTCATCATCAGCGCCGCCGTGGTGATCTGCGCGATGATCGCGAGCAGCCCGCCGGTGAAGCAGAAGGCGAGCGCGATGCAGAGCGCCACGAGCGTCATCGGCGGCAGCTCGGCCGTCATCAGATCCGGCCAGGGGCGGCGCAGCCGGCCCGACGTCGCCGTCACCTTGGCGCTGAGCCAGAGGTTGAGGGTCAGCGTCATCATTGCGACGATGGTGGCGGCGGCTGGCGCGATGCGCACCAGTGCGTCGACGAACTGGTCGGCTTCGCCGGAGGCTTGCGGATCCGTGGCGCGGAGGATGMGCATCAAGCCGCGCCGCAGCGTGCCCAGGATGGTGTCGGCGTCGGTGCCGAGCGTGAGCAGGGCGGCGATCGTGGTCAGTGTGGCGAAGCCCGCGATCCACAGCAGGATGCGGCCGACCGGATACCACTCGAGCTCGGGCTCGGCCGGCGGCTCGGTGGCGGCGTCCGGCGTGACGTGTCCCACCTGCCGGCTGAGCAGCACGAGATGGCCGAGCCACCAGGCCGGCAGCGCGACGGTGACGGCGAACGCGATGCAGTAGGGCAGGCCGAACAGGSCGCCGAGGCCGATCGCAGCGGCGATGCCGCCAAGGCTCGCGCAAAGCGGTCCCCAGCCGATCGCGGCGACCATCAGCGGCAGCGGTGCCAGATAGAACAGGACGAGCGAGATCAGCGCGCCCGAAACGATCGAGGCGAACATCAGGGCCGACGCGGCGCCGGCGATCAGGGCTATCAGTCCAAAGGCCATCATCAGCTGTCCCGCTCCCTTCGAGCGGTTAGAGGCATCTCGCCCCAACCATCGGCGACCGGACGACCCGGAAGCCTTATGAGTTAAGATAAGTCGCGGCCGGCGGTGAT
>NZ_JBFUES010000825.1:0-3407 GCF_056403875.1 Bradyrhizobium sp. P2_E8 | reverse complement strand
CGTTTCCGCCTGACGGCAATCCCGAACGTCGATGCTGCACTGCGGTCAAAGTCGACGGAAGTCTCGCTTGATTTTTGCCTGTCCTTGGCCCACCCGAGAGCCATGGCAAAGGACAGCAAGGTCATCGCCGCGAACGCGGCCTTCTACGCCGCCTTTTCGACGGGCGACTTCGCCGGGATGGAACGGATGTGGGCGGATGACGACGCCATTTCCTGCATCCATCCCGGCTGGCCGGCGATCATCGGGCGGGCCACCGTGATCGGGAGCTGGCGCGACATCCTGCAAAATCCCGAGCGGCCGCAGATCGTCTGCGCCGAACCGCAGGCCATCGTCGACGGCGACAGCGCGCGCGTGCTCTGCATCGAGATCGTCGACGGCACCGCCTTGGCTGCGGCCAACCATTTTCGCCGCGTCGGCGACGACTGGCGCCTGGTTCACCATCAGTCGAGCCCGATTGCGCAGATTGTCGAGCAGGCTGAAGACGATAGAACGAGTCACCGCGTTCACTGAAGGCGGCAGGGACGCACGCCCGTTCTACTGTGCATGGGGTTGTTTTTCAGTTTTTGAGTTGGCGACCTCATCCCAGCCCCGACAGATCGTCCAGCACGACCCGCGCCGCGCTGAAATCATCGTCCCGGAAGAACATGCTGCGCGTGATCAGAACCGGGATGTTCGCCCGCGACGCCGCGATCAGCCCGTTGGCGGAATCCTCGATCGCGACGCAGCCGGAAGCCTCCAGCTTCAGCCGCGCCAGGACTTCGAGATAGACATCCGGCGCAGGCTTCTTGTCGCGGACGTCGTCGCCGGCAACGATCGCATCGAAATCCGCGGCCCAGCGCATCCCCAGCGCTTGCGACAGCAGCGCATCGATGTTGCCGTGTGAGGTGGTGGTCGCGATCGCCAGCCGCTGGCCGCGCGCCTTCGCCGCGGTGAGAAGGTCGGTCACGCCGGGCCGCAGCGGGCAACAGCCCGTCTCGATCAGTTCGGCGTAATGCGCGGTCTTGACGCGGTGGAGTTCGGCGATGTCGGCATCCGATAATGGCGACGCGTTCTCTCGCCTTCCATGGTAAGCGCGAATGCGCTCCTTGCCGCCTGTCACCCGCAGCAGGTCCTTGTAGACGGCGCGATCCCAATGCCAGTCGAGACCGTGGCGGACATAGGCGTGGTTGAAGGCCTGCCGATGCAGTTCCTCCGTCTCGGCAAGGGTGCCATCGACATCGAAGATCAGCGCGGCCGCGCGCCGGATCAGTTCGCTGGCGTCGGTTGGCTCAATGGTGGCCGCTTCTGCCTGCATGATCGACACTTCCCGCATGACGTCTCCGTGACGAGCGATCATCGCCTGCACTGGCAGGCGCGTAAAATTGCAATATCTTTTGCCGGACCCAAAAATCCCTTATGAGCGGGGGCGCGCCGGCGCGCGAACGGGAACTCCGACCTGCACGGGAGCGGCATGCGGCTYTTCATTCTAGGCTTCGGCTACAGCGCCAGGCATTTCGTCCGCAGATTCGGCGGCGCCTTCTCGCACATCGCCGGCACGGTGCGCGATCCCGCGAACCGGGACGACCTTGCAGGCATCGAGGTGCATCCGTTTTCCGGGAGCCGTCCGGCCCGCGAGACGGTTGAACGCATCTGCGACGCCGATGTCCTTCTGGTATCGGTCCCGCCCGGCAGCGGCGGCGATCCCGCAATCGCGGCCTTCGCGGACGTGCTGGCCGCGGGCCGTCAGCGCAAGATCATCTACCTGTCCACGATCGGCGTGTATGGCGATCACGCAGGCAGCTGGGTGGACGAGAGCAGGCCGCCGCAGGCCGCCCTCGACCGCACACGCATGCGGCTCGCAGCGGAGCAGGCCTGGACGGATATGGGGCGCGGCGATGTCGCGATCCTGCGGCTTGCAGGCATCTACGGTCCCGGCCGCAACGCGCTGGTGACGCTGCGCACCGGAACGGCCCGGCGCATCATCAAGCCCGGACAGGTCTTCAACCRCATCCACACCGACGACATCGCAAGCGCAATCATGGCCGCGGTTCATCACCAGGGCAGCGGCACCTGGAACGTCTGCGACGACGAGCCCGCACCGCCGCAGGACGTGATCGCCTACGCCGCGGAGCTCATGGGCGTTGCGCCGCCGCCCGAAGAGGCGTTCGAGACTGCCGAGATGTCCGCGATGGCACGCAGCTTCTATGCCAGCAGCGCCCGTGTCTCCAACGCGAAATTGAAGCGCGAGCTCGGCGTCACGCTCGCCCATCCGACCTACCGGCACGGCCTGGACGCGCTGTGGCGCGCCGGCGAAGGACGGTAGGTCCGGCCATCTCCGGCGCGTCCCAGACATGCTCTGCCCGCGCTTGACTTCGCTCTGGTGCGATCGTGATCTACGCATTCAGCGAGCCACTGCATAACGAGCTCGCCCCTTGGGAGGATACAATGAAGAAGACGATCGCCATGATCGCGGCGGCGGCTGCCGTCATCACGTTCGGTGCGGCGCGCGCCGCACCGCTGCCCGAAGCCAACCCTGATGACGCCGGCTTCTCGAAGCAGGGTCTTGCGCGGCTCGACAGTTTCTTCGCGCGCGAGATTGCCGCCAAGCGTGTGCCGGGTGCAGTCGTCGCCGTGGCGCGGGACGGCAAGCTCGTGCACTACAAGGCCTACGGCATGCTCGATCCGGACAAGGGCACGCCGATGCCCGTTGACGCGATCTTCGCGCTGGCTTCGATGACCAAGCCGATGGCAGCGGTCGCCGGCTTGACGCTGATGGAGCAGGGCCGGCTGCCGCTCCAGGCCAGACTGTCCGATTACTATCCCGGCTTTGCCGACATGAAGGTCGGCGTGCCCCAGTCCGACGGCTCGCTCAGGCTCGAGCCACAGGCCTCGCCGATCTTCATCCACGATCTCTACCGGCATACGTCCGGATTGATGTATGGCGGCCGCCCGGACTCATCGAGCCCGGTGGCGCGGCAATACCCTGACGGCGTCGCGCCGGCGATCGAAGGCGAAACCCACGCCTTCATCGAGCGCATCACAAAGCTGCCGCTGGCGCATCAGCCCTCGACCGAGTTCGAATACGGGTTTTCGATCGACGTGCTCGGCGCCGTCGTCGAGAAGGTGAGCGAGCAGCGGCTCGGCGACTATCTCGCCGCCAATGTGTGGCAGCCGCTCGGCATGAAGGACGCGACCTTCCACCCGACCGACGCGCAGCGCCCTCGCCTCGCGCGCCCGTTCGCCAACGATCCGCTGACGGGGAAGCCGCAAGCCATCAAGCTGCTGGACACGCCGACCAGGTTCGACTGCGGCGGCGCCTGTTCGTTCGCGACGATCGGCGACTATATCCGCTTCGGGCAGATGCTGCTCAACGGTGGCGAGCTCGACGGCCAGCGCATCCTCGGCCCGAAGACCGTGCATCACATGAC
>NZ_JBFUES010000824.1:0-3428 GCF_056403875.1 Bradyrhizobium sp. P2_E8 | reverse complement strand
TCCTTGTCCTTGCCTTTGGCGCTCCAGTTTGCCGTGCCATAGACGACCTTGTCATCGCCACCCGCGTCGATCACCTCAAGTTTGTGATCCGTTACGCCGTTGGCGTAGAACCCGGCGAAAAACTTCTCAATCGCCGCCGGACCCGACGCCACCTGGTGGGTTGGCGGTAGCACCATCGCGTTCGGCAAATATAAGGCGACGACGGCCTTCGCGTCGCCCTTGTTGTACGTCGCATCAAATGCTGCGTAAGCCGCCGAGACATCGTGCTGGAGGTCACCGGCGAGGGACCTTACCGGCGCGACTGTGAGCAAACAAAGAGCGAATGCCGCTGCATGAATCGAGCGCATAAAACCCTCCCTGGTAGATTTGCTTTTGTGAAAATGTGAAGCCTTTTGTCGCGCGGCTTCGGCGGAGAGCGCCAGCCGCTCTTGAAGTGATACCGTTTGCTGGAAACGACGCCGTTGCTGCTCCATGGCGCGCCCCTTATCGTTAGAGGAGGGCGGGAGCGCAACCGGCGTTCTCATCACAGATAGAAGCCACATACCGGGCTGTGATGGAAAACAATAGCACAGTGGGGAAGTCGTTCCCATTCATTTGATATGATGCACTGCGGTATTCCAAACTTCGGCCCATCTCGTCTTCTTGCTGATGCAACGGATGACGTGCAGGTCATTTGTCGCCGCTAAGGGTAAAAAGCAGCGGCAGACGTGATGCTGGATTGCCGTCGGGTTTGCCTCTGAAAGCCGACATGATACGGGTTCAAGCGACCTTCGGCTAAGGGCCAGTGGCGGACAAGGGCGACGTCGCTCCTTCAATGGTGCAGTAAAGGTCCCAGCGGCAAAATCTGACTGACCAACGCCAATATGCCGAGAATGGTGACGACGACGCGTCCAACGATTTCCATCCAGCGTGGGTATAGCAGGTCCTTAATTTTTCTTTCRTCGCTCATTTCCTAAATTAAATTAGGCCAGCGCCAATTCGTAAGGGGATCACTAATAAAAAGTTCGCGTCAGAAAAGGGGCCTGCACCCCCGATCCAACCTGCCAGTGACCGCAATGGGTCAAAAGCAGCGGTGGACGCCAAGTTGGATCGGCGTCCGGTTTACCCCTGACAGCCGACGTGACACGCGCTCAATCGACCTTCGGCTAAGGGCCAAAAGGGCGACATTGGCGAACAAAGGCCGAGTACCTTGCGCATCATACTCTGCGAGCCCGGGGACGGGTCTATAATGAAAGAGGCGGCCAGCTGAGGCGGCCTTTATTTCGAGGTTTGATCAAAATTGAACATGCAGGATTGCCGAAGCGGTCCATGCTCACGTTATGACCGCAACAGCGAAAAAACTCACCCATGAAAAACTCACCCATGAAGAGTTCGCTTCCTTGCTCACGGTCGGGAATGCGTTTGTAAATAGCGCTGCGCCCGCGATCCCTGCCAAACATCGCGCCCGATTGATCGCGCTGGRCTACATGGTCTTTCTTCAGGGCAGGCTGAGAATGACGACGCCGGGACGAATCCGGATCTATGCCGGGCAACTCGATACCTGAGGCGTGCCTTACTTCATGGAAAAACGCCGCCCGCTTAATCTGTGTCGCGGGCGGCGGCTTCCCAGCCCCCGGGGTGGATTTGCAAAACCCCGGTAGGGCACCAATTGCATGTCCAACATCGTAGGGTCTGAGCAAAATTGCTCACTTCGGCGGCTGGTGGCGTAACATCGGCAGAATTTTCACACCACCTCGACCGGTAGTCACTAATCATTAGGTCTTGGACCGGAAACGGAGTAGCGTCGTTGTAGCGGTCAAGCGGATTGCTTGCCTGACAGACTGCCAAAACGGCGACGCGCCGAAGTCTCCGCCTCCATCTAAATGGCAGCCCAGTGCCGTCGGTAGGCAGACTTTTTCCAAAATTGCTGTTCCAAACACGTGAATGCACCCACGCGCGCAGTCTGCTGACCGCGTCGCGTGCCGTAGGCTACCTGTTAAAGGAGGAACAACATGAAAATGAGCATTGTAGTTCCCAGCGCATTATCTGTCGCAAGGCATACTTATGTCGCGGCGACCATATGGGTAGCTCCTGCTGCTCTCATAAAATCGGCGCATCTCTTTGAAAGGATTGGACTCGCTACGGTTGGAGGCTCGTGCGGCCTGTACGTGGCCGCAGCATTGATGCGCCTGGAAAACGAACTGTTTGGAAGCGGCTGGTTCATCTTGTTGATGATGCTCTACGGAGCTTTCAGCTTCTATATCGGCATCGATCTGCCTGGCCGTCCTGTTCAGGGAGCGACTTCAAGACTCCCGGAAGAGCGGAACCGCGGCACCGATGCGGCTCAGATCTTCAGTGCGGCAGGCACATTCGTTGCCGCGATTGCGGCGTTTCTGTCTGTCAGCATGATTGTCGTTGATCAGGTCGTTTCTGAAGGTTCGATCATTGTGATCGCATGCTGTTGGGCGATTGGTTCTTCGCTTCAAATTGCGGCCGGCTCGATCGCTCGCAACGGCGTGCTCGACGATGGTGGTGCGTAACTGCGGTCGTCTGGTCAAAATTGCTCACCTTCAAATTAGCCGACTGCGAAATTCAACTTAGGCCACTAGACGTCCGCTGAGGGTCAGAAACGTTGATTTGGCCGCGAGCGCGCGATGTCCGGTCTGGCCCCGGCTACGGTCGTGCTGATCGTCGCCTCCATCTTCGCCTGCGGGCCACAAGCAGACATCGGCACCTGATCGATCACCTCGTTAGCGCGCAGTAGGAACGATCCGAGCGCGTCGTTGACGACGCAAAGTGCGTCCGCGCGACCATTGAGCGATGAGCGGCACCACGTGCCGCAGCGGCGGTGAGGCCCCGCTCGACCCGCGGGTGCGGCAACTCCTACCAACCACTCAACGGAAATTTACTGGTTCGCCCGTTCGGCGGCGGCGGTGGCCATGTATTTCGAATAGAATTCAGCAACCCGCTCGCGCCACATTCCGACGAACGCCTCCGAGGTCAGCTTATCCACCGATTTCCACGCGTGTTTGATGGCCGGAAGAGTATTCCGCCAGATCGCGCGTTTGCACCATTTTTCACCTTTCTCCCTGCCTTCGCTGGTCGCACACATGGATTTCCAAGCGATGCGAACAGGTTGGCTGATGTGTTCGGCGGCGCCTTCCCAGCCTTGTTGATGGATCAAGTAAAGATCGCTCAAGGTCGGCTTCTGGTGTGTCACCCACTCGAACAGAATGCCTTCGGTAATGACCTTGTAGGCCGCCGCAACGGCATTGTCGCGGGGATTACGAATTTGTCCGGAGCCGAATTTGTTGAACTCATATTCGCTCAGTTGAAACAGGCCGATATACGACCCAGTGCGTTGCTTGGGGTCGAAACCGGACTCGATCCTGGCAACCGCTTTCATGAAATTGGAATCGAGACCGAAAGCGTCGGAAGCGCGCTTGATC
>NZ_JBFUES010000823.1:0-3435 GCF_056403875.1 Bradyrhizobium sp. P2_E8 | reverse complement strand
CCCTCAGGAAGGTCTCGCCCGATGCCGGCGCGTCGATGGTGAAGCGAAGCAGCATCAACAGGCCGACGCAGCCGAGCGCTGCGATCAGAGGCCCGATCGATCGCTCCATCTCGTGGCTTGCCTGCGAGAAGCCAAATAGCGGCACGTCGGGGATCCCGAACCAATGCAACTGCCCGGGAAGCGCAAATCCCCACAACAGGAACGTCATGATGGCGACGGACACGAGATTTGCGACCCCCAGGCTGACACCCGAGTAGCGGCCAACCCGCGACATCCCGACCGCCGGTCCCAACATCGCGTTATGCAGGATCTCGGAATAGACGAACAACAGATTGAGCGCCATCACGATCACCAGCACGGCATGGACCGACAATCCGCTGCGGTCCGGCTTCGCCCACCACAGGCTGACCAGTAGCGGCAACGAGATCAGGATGCAGGCCGTGATCCACGGCTTTCGCGGGCCCATCCGGTCGAGCGAGGCGCCGAGAAACGGCACTGTCACGGCGCCGGCCAAACCTGCAACAAAGCCGTATCGAGCAAACAGCGTCTGCCCAAGCACGGGATCGCCGATCATGATCTTGCTGACATAGGGCGCAAAGATGTAGATCTTGAGCAGCACCAGATACGGGATCCGCGTCGCCTCGTAGCCGACCCAGGACCACGCACTGAGCGTCAGCGTGCGAGAGCCGGAGTTCGCGGTCGTGACAGGTCGCGACGCGGCGATAACATCCTCAGACATCCGGTGCGTTTCCCTGTGGCGTGGCTGCTGCGGTCACGCGCGATTGTTGCGACGGGCTCTTTTGCGATCAGCCACCACAACCAGGTGACCAATGCCGGCCATGGCATCGATCCTATCGTCACTGATCGCGTTCCGCCTCATCTGCGCGGGACGTACGTGCACTTCCATGGATATGGAAATATCCGCCAACCCGGGGATCAGTTCGCATGCCCGCCCGACGCGGCGATGCGTGCGAGCCGCGACGACAGCACGCCATCCGGGCCAAGCTTGTCGGCATGGCGTTGAAGACGCGCGGCGATGCGGCCAAGCCCGACGCTTTCCGCCCAGAACATCGGGCCTCCCGTGTGCGCAGGCCAACCGTAGCCATTGAGCCAGACCAAATCGATGTCCGACGCGCGCTGCGCGATACCCTCATCGAGGATCTTCATGCCCTCGTCGATCATGGGATAGAGCAGCCGCTCCAGGATCTCATCGTCCGTGGCCTGACGCGAACGATAGCCGCGGCTCCTTGCAAACTCGGCAATGAGTGCCTCGACTTCCGGCGACGGCGTCGCGACCCGCTCTGCGTCGTAGTCGTAGTAGCCCTTCGACGTCTTCTGGCCGCGGCGGTCGCGTTCACACAACAGATCGCGAATGCTTTCGCCCTTCGAGGTCTCGCGCCGCCAGCCGAGATCGAGGCCCGCCAGATCGCTCATCTGGAACGGTCCCATCGGAAACCCGAATTCGGTCAGCACGCGATCGACATCCCAGGGTCTTGCGCCTTCGAGGATCAGCCTCTGCGCCTGCGCCTGTCGCCGGCCAAGCATGCGATTGCCGATGAACCCCGGGCAGACGCCCGAAACGACGGCGATCTTGCCGATCCGTCCGGCGAGGTCCATGGCGGTCGCAAGCTGCGACGGCCCGGTCTTCGCCCCACGCACGATCTCCAGCAACCGCATGACGTTCGCCGGCGAGAAGAAGTGCAGGCCGATCACCGCCTCGGGCCGGCGCGTCTCCGCGGCAATCACGTCGATGTCGAGCCGGCTGGTGTTCGACGCCAGGATGGCGTTCGGTTTGGCGATCGCATCAAGCTTGCGAAACACATCCTTCTTGACCGCCATGCTCTCGAACACGGCCTCGATGATGAGATCGCTGTCCGCAAGGTCGTCGATGACGAGGCTCGGCGTCAGCAATGCCAGCGCACGCTCGGCGTCTTCCGCGGCGAGGCGGCCGCGGCTTACGCCGCGCTCGTAGTTTCGGCGGATCGCAGCGAGGCCCCGCTCCAGCGAAACCTGGTCACGCTCGACGATCGTCACGGGAATGCCGATCGACAGGAAGTTCATGGCGATGCCGCCCCCCATCGTACCGGCGCCGAGGATGCCGACGCGTTCGATCGGAATCCGCGGTGTATCGGCACTCACACCATCGATCCGCGCCGCATCGCGTTCGGCGGCGAGGATGTGCTGCTGTACCTTCGACACATCGAGCTCACGCTGGCTCATGCAGTCCCCCCGTGAAAAATCTCGAACAGGCCGGCGGCACCAATGCCGCCGGCGCAGCACATCGTCACCACGCCGTAGCGGGCCTTGCGGCGCCTCCCTTCGTGCATCAGATGTCCGACGCAGCGCGCGCCCGTCATGCCATAGGGGTGACCGATCGCGATTGCGCCGCCCGAGACGTTGAGCCGCTCATCGGGAATGCCGAGCCGGTCGCGGCAATACAGCAGCTGCGAGGCGAAAGCCTCATTCAGTTCCCAGAGGTCGATATCGTCGATCCGCAGTCCGTTGCGTTCGAGCAGCTTGGGTACCGCGAAGACGGGGCCGATGCCCATCTCCTCCGGCGCACAACCGGCGACCGCCATGCCGCGATAGGCGCCGAGCGGCTCCAGACCACGCCGCTCCGCCTCCGCGGCTTCCATCAGGAGCACTGCTGCGGCGCCGTCGGACAGTTGCGAGGCGTTTCCGGCGGTGACAAATCGCCCCTGCTTGACAAAGCGCCCGCCGGCGAACACGGGCTTGAGCTTCGCGAGATCCTCGCGGGTGGTCTGCGGACGATTGCCCTCGTCCCGCGTCAGCGTAACCTCCCTGCTGGCGATTTCGCCGCCGGCGTGATCCATGACCGTCATCTCGGTCGTGAGCGGCGCGATTTCCCGGTCGAAGCGGCCTTCGGCCTGCGCTGTCGCCGTCCGCTGCTGCGATCGCAGGGCATAGTCGTCCTGGGCGTCGCGACTGACGCCGTAGCGCTCCGCGACCAGCTCGGCCGTCTCGATCATCGGGCTCGTGAGACCCGTGGCGTGGCGGAGGATCCAATCGTCCCACGCGCGGTAGCGATTGACCTTGTCGTTCTGCACCAGGCTGATCGATTCCAGGCCGCCGCCGATCGCGACCGGTGCACCGTCATTGATGATGTATTTCGCGGCAGTCGCGATCGCCATCAGACCGGACGAGCATTTGCGATCGATCGACATCGCGGCGACGCTGTCGGGAAGTCCGGCGCGTAGCGCAGCGTGACGGGCGACGTTGTTGCCGGAGGTCCCCTGCTGCTGGGCGGCGCCCATCACCACATCGTCGACCTCGGCCGGATCGAGCCCGGCGCGCTCGACGACCGCGCGAATGACGTGGCCTCCCAGCGTCGGCGCCGTCGTGTTGTTGAACGCGCCTCGATAGGCCTTGCCGATCGGCGTCCGCGCCGTCGAAACGATCACAGCTTCGCGCATC
>NZ_JBFUES010000822.1:0-3440 GCF_056403875.1 Bradyrhizobium sp. P2_E8 | reverse complement strand
GTCCGCATCCGCGCGGCGGCGCGCTCATGCAGGCCCATCCGCTTGAGTTTGGGCGACTTTCGTCCCTTCGGCGCTTCCGATTTCTGCTGCACGCGTGCCTCACTGCTTGCGCTCATCTTAGCCGTTTCCAGCCCTTTGACTTGCCCAAAATACCGACGCATCTCGCTGAAAACAATGGCACAACGCGCAAATTGTATGCAGCATGCAGAATCCCCGTTGCGCTGCCGCAAAGGCCGACCGATGATCTTGCACGACGCGCGAGACCTCGCGCCTTCGAAACGGAGTAAGCGATGCGGACGAGTTTGCGATTGGGCCTCGTGGTGATGGCGGCGATGTTCGGTGGAAGCGATCTCGCCTCCGCGCAGACCGCCAAGATCAAGCTCGGTTACGCCAAATGCGCGCACTGCCTGCCGATGTCGCTGGTTGCAGGCATGGCGAAGGGTGTCGAGGTCGAGGCCACCGGCTTCAACTCGGGCAATGACGTTCTCACCGCTTTGGTGTCGAAGAGCATCGACGTCGCCCAGGTCACCTATCTCCACTACATCACCGCGCTCGACAAAGGCTTCGACGTCGTCGCCGTATCAGGCCAGATCAACGGCGGCTCGGAATGCCTCTCCTCCGCGAAGCTGAACCTGCCGCCGGAGGACTGGGCTACGTTCAAGGCGACCGCTCTGAAGGCGAAGAGCGACGGCCAGCCGCTGAAGGTCGCGGCGTCCCGCGGCAATGCGCAGGACATCCACATGCGCGGCGCGTTCCTCAAGCAGGGCGTCGATCCCAACAAGGACATCCAGTTCATCAACATTCCCAATCCGTCGGACCACCTCGCAGCCTTGCAGCGCGGCGAGGTCGACTTGATCTGCTCGGTCGAGCCGTTCGCCTCGCAGATCAGGCTCGCCGGCGCCGGCAAGCACTTCGTGCTGCCTACGACCAGGCCGCCGGCAATCTGACCAACCTCATCGTCACCCGATCCGACGTGATCGCCAGCCAGCGCGCCGGCGTCCAGGGCGTGGTCACCGCGGTGGTCGAGCTTGACAACAAGCTGATCGCCGACAAGGCGCCGTGGATCGACGTCATCAACAAGCTCACCGGCCTCGACAAGACGGTGGCGACCGAAGCGCTGAAGAATGCCTCGCCGGATCCCGCGATCCATCGCTCGCAGACGCTCGCGATCGCCGCGATGATGCGCGATCTCAAATACATTGCGAAGGACGTCTCCGCGGACGCGGAGAAGAACATGGACTATTCGTTCCTCGAGCAGGCCACGGGAAAAGCCAAGAATGACCTCGGTTATTGACGCCGCGCCGGCAAGGGGCGCGTTCCGGCTGACACGGGCGTTTCAGGGGCTCGAACGCGTCGTCGTCCCCGCGCTGCTGATCGCCGGTTGGGAGGCCTTCGCCCGCAGCGGCATGCTGCCGCCGGCGCTGCTGCCGGCGCCGAGCGCGGTGCTGCATGCGCTCGGCGACTGGGTGTTCGGCTTCGACGAGACCACGCAGACCTATTCGGGCCACTGGCTGCGCGATGCGCTCGCCAGCGCTCTTCGCGTGTTCGGCGGCTTTGCGCTGGCAAGCCTCTTCGGCATTCTCGCCGGCGTCGCGATCGGCTGGTCGCGCCTGTTCGAGAAGACGCTGGAGCCGACGCTCCAGATGCTGCGTCCGATCCCGCCGGTGTCCTGGATCCCGCTGGCGATCATCTGGTTCGGCATTGCCGACAAGCCGGCGATCTTCCTGGTCTTCCTCGGCGCCTTCTTCCCGGTGCTGATGAACAGCATTCACGGCGTCAAGACTGTGGACCACAATCTCGTGCGTGCCGGCGCGATGATGGGCGCAAGCCAGCGGCAGATGCTGACCGACATCGTGCTGCCGGCGGCGCTGCCCTCGATCTTCGCAGGCCTGCGCATCGCGGTCGGATCCGCCTGGATGCTGACGGTCACGGCCGAGATGGTCGCGGTGAAGAGCGGCCTCGGCTATGTGCTGTGGGATTCCTACTACTTCCTGCGCTACGACATCGTGTTAGCTGCGATGATCTCGATCGGACTGCTCGGCTATCTCTCCGACCTCGGCCTCAAGGCGATCATGGCGCGCACGCTGCGCTGGCAGCAGACGACCACCGTGCAGGGCAGGGCAGGCTGATGGCGGCAATCGAGCTTCGCAACATCGTCAAGGTGTTTTCGGACAAGCGGCGCGGCCGTGACTTGCTCACCCTTGACAACGTCAATCTCGATATCGAGGCCAATGACTTCGTCTGCCTGCTCGGCCCGTCCGGCTGCGGYAAGTCGACGCTGCTCAACATCATCGCCGGCTTCGAGCAGGCGACAAGCGGCCGCACGCTGGTTGGCGGCAAGCAGGTCGAGCGGCCCGGCTCGGACCGCGGCGTGGTGTTCCAGCAGCCGACCCTGATGCCGTGGCTCACGGCCATCGACAACATCGCGTTCCATCTCAAGCTCAAGGGCGTCGGCAAAGCCGAGCGGCACCACCGCGCCATGGAGTTCATCGATCTCGTCGGCCTCAGCGGCTTCGAGCACCATCATCCTTCCGAAATGTCCGGCGGCATGAATCAGCGGGTCGGCATCGCCCGCGCTCTCCTGATGAACCCGAGCGTCATCCTGATGGACGAGCCGTTCGCGGCGCTGGACGCCCAGACCAAGCTCGAAATGCAGGAGGAGTTGGTCGCGATCTGGCAGAAGCGCCGCTGCACCATCGTGTTCGTCACCCACAGCGTCGACGAGGCGCTGGTGCTCGGCAACAAGATCGTGGTGATGACGAAGCGGCCGGGCCGGATCCGCGAGGCCGTCAATTTCGACCTGCCGCGCCCGCGGGACATCACCAGCCCCGAATTCAACGACGCCAAGCGCCACATCCTGGCTTTGATCCGCGAGGAGTCGACGCGCCTTGCGCAGGCGTCGTAGAGTATGGTCATGCGCAAGCGTCTCGGCATGATTACACCGTCCTCCAACTCGGTGCTCGAGCCCGTCACCAGCGCCATGCTGCATGGCGTGGCTGACATCACCGCGCATTTCTCCCGCTTCCGCGTCACCGAGATTGCACTGGACGCCGCTGCGCTGAGCCAGTTCGACGCCTCGGCGATGCTGCCGGCGGCGGATCTGCTGGCGGATGCCAAGGTCGACGCCATCGCCTGGAACGGCACGTCCGCAAGCTGGCTCGGCGTCGGCCGCGACCGGAGCCTTTGCGAGGCTATCACGGCGCGCACAGGCGTGCCGGCCACCACGTCGACGCTCGCCTGCATCGATGCCGCCCGTGCGCTCGGCGCCAAACGGGTCGGCCTCGTCTCGCCCTACACCGACGACGTGCAGCGGCGGATCGGCGATGTCTGGGCCGAGGCGGGAATCGCCCCGCACACGGAGCGGCACCTCGGACTGCGCGACAATTTCTCCTTCGGCGAGGTTGCGCCTGCGACGATTGCCGGCATGATCCGCGCGGTCG
>NZ_JBFUES010000821.1:0-3440 GCF_056403875.1 Bradyrhizobium sp. P2_E8 | reverse complement strand
CAATATAGCGAGAATTTTGGGCCACTTCAAGGCATCACCCGCCGCCCGGTACCTCGCCCGGATTTTCTATTTTGCGGTGCAAATTAACCACTCCGGCGCATCTCAATCGACGATGAACAGCGTCGCCCCGGTGGCCGTCGAGGACCGGTGCGCGGCGTCGCCGAAGTCCGAAACCTGGTAGCTCATCCCCGCCGTGAGCTTGAACTTGCGGCCGTCGCGCAGCTCTGAGTCGAGCTCGCCCTTCAGCACGTACAGCACGTGGCCGCGGTCGCACCAATGGTCGGCGAGATAGCCCGGCGAATACTCGACCATCCGCACCCGGAGTTCGCCGATATTGAGCGTGCGCCACAGCGCCTGGCCGGTCTCCCCGGCATGCGTGGTCGGCTCGACCTTGCTCCAGTCGGTGACGGTGAAGGGGGAGGTGGGGAGTTTCATGGGGGATCCTGTCTCAGAGCCGGCAATGCCGGTGTTAGCGCAGGCCGTTGCCCCAGTCTCCGTCATTGCGAGCGCAGCGAAGCAATCCAGAAATGCATCCGCGGAGGCCGTCTGGATCGCTTCCGCCTTCGCCAAGGCGTCGGCGGACAAGTCGCTGCGCTCGCAACGACGAGCTTGGGGCAAGAGCGTTCCGCCCTCTCGCTGTCATCGCCCGCGGAGGCGGGCGATCCAGTACGCCGAGACGGTCGTGATTGAATCGACAGGCCTCAGCGTACTGGATTCCCCGCCTTCGCGGGGAATGACAGCGGTGGGTGGGGCGGCACCGCTCAATACGCGTCACCCCACCAGATGGTTCGCCGACCCCTGCACGATCAGCCCGGCGTCATTCACCCGCAGATACTCGCAGATCTTCTTCCCCCGCTCGTTCGCGTAGAACACCACCATGCTGTCCGGGCTGACGAACACATCGATCAGCGTGAAGTGCAGCTCCGGCACAAACCCGAGCGCCTTGCCCCAGTACGCCCGCAACGCGTCCTTGCCGCGCACGGTGCCGCTGGCGTCGAACCCCAGCGCGGGGATGCGGTCCGAGGTCATCACGGCGGTCTCGTCATAGAGCGTGAGCACGCGCTCGAGATCGCGCGTATTCCAGGCCTCGACCCAGGTCCGGCCGAGCGCGGCAAGCGATGATGGCTGATGGTGCTGTGGCATGGCATTCTCCCTGATCGGCCCCTGGTTGAAGGGTGGGGCAAGTTAGGTCAATAATACTGACCTATATCCGTTTGTCCATGCCCAAAGAAGAATGTGGGCGCACAAACCTGCGCGGTTGCGGGTCGTCGCGCCGTCGCGTATCTGCTTGCCATGACAGCAGCACAGAACGACCGCTCCGCGTCGACGCCATCAGTGGCCTCGGCGCATGACAAGATTCTCATCGTCGACTTCGGCAGCCAGGTGACGCAGCTGATTGCGCGTCGCGTGCGCGAGGACGGCGTCTATTGCGAGATCGTCCCGTTCAACAAGGCCGAACAGGCTTTTCTGGAGATGAAGCCGAAGGCGGTGATCCTCTCCGGCGGGCCTGAATCGGTGCACGAGGCCGGCTCGCCGCGCGCCCCGCAATTGATCTTCGCGTCCGGCGTTCCCGTGATGGGCATCTGCTACGGCCAGATGACCATGGCCGAGCAGCTCGGCGGCACCGTCGAGGGCGGCCATCACCGCGAATTCGGACGCGCCGATGTCGAGGTCAAGGCCGAGAGCAAGCTGTTCGAGGACGTCTGGTCACCAGGCGGCAAGAACCAGGTCTGGATGAGCCATGGCGACCGCATCACCAAGATGCCGCCGGGCTTCTCGGTGGCCGGCACCTCGCCGAACGCGCCCTTCGCGATCATCCAGGACGAGAAGCGCAAATATTACGGCCTGATGTTCCACCCCGAAGTGGTGCACACGCCCGACGGCGCCAAGCTGATCCGCAACTTCGTGCGCAAGATCGCGGGCCTCACCGGCGACTGGACCATGCGCGCCTTCCGCGAGGAGGAGATCGCCAAGATCCGCGCCCAGGTCGGCAAGGGCAAGGTGATCTGCGGCCTCTCCGGCGGCGTCGATTCCGCGGTGGCGGCCGTGCTGATCCACGAGGCGATCGGCGACCAGCTCACCTGCGTGTTCGTCGACCACGGCATGCTGCGTCTCGACGAAGCCAAGACCGTGGTCGATCTGTTCCGCCACCACTACAACATCCCGCTCGTGCACGTGGATGCCTCCAAGCAGTTCCTCGGCGAGCTCGAAGGCGTCACCGATCCCGAAACGAAGCGCAAGACCATCGGACGCCTCTTCATCGAGGTGTTCGAGGCTGAGGCCAAGAAGATCGGCGGCGCCGACTTCCTCGCGCAGGGCACACTCTATCCCGACGTGATCGAGAGCGTCTCCTTCACCGGCGGCCCCTCGGTGACGATCAAGTCGCACCACAATGTCGGCGGTCTGCCCGAGCGCATGAACATGAAGCTCGTCGAGCCCTTGCGCGAGCTGTTCAAGGACGAGGTGCGCAAGCTCGGCCGCGAGCTCGGCCTTCCCGAAATCTTCGTCGGCCGCCACCCGTTCCCGGGCCCGGGCCTCGCCATCCGCTGCCCCGGCGACATCACCCGCGACAAGCTCGACATCCTGCGCAAGGCCGACGCCGTCTACATCGACCAGATCCGCAAGCACGGCCTCTACGACGACATCTGGCAGGCCTTCGCCGTGCTGCTCCCGGTGAAGACCGTCGGCGTCATGGGCGACGGCCGCACCTACGACTACGTCGTGGGCTTGCGCGCCGTCACCTCCACCGACGGCATGACCGCGGACTTCTACCAGTTCGACATGAAGTTCCTGGGCGAGACCGCCACGCGCATCATCAACGAGGTGAAGGGCGTGAACCGGGTGGTGTACGACGTGACCAGCAAGCCGCCCGGGACGATTGAGTGGGAGTAGGGGCGGCCAAGCGCCGTGGCGGATTAAATGTCGCCTGGGTTTCTCAAGCGGTATGTCTCGTCAGCCGATGAACAAATTTGTTGGGCGCATGCCGCGCGARGACCAWGACATCGGCGCGGTCGCYTCGRYCACCAYGGACGGCCGYCCCATGACCTTCGCRAAGATGCTGGAGGAGACCTAYRCCGACGGMATCGCSGTGCTGCRCCGGGGCAGGCTGATCTAYGAGCGCTAYTTCGGCGCGYTGAAGCCGCACAAGCCGCATATCGSGATGTCGGTGACGAAATCCTTCACCGGCGTGCTCGCCGGCATKCTGGTCGCAATATTTGCCATGCCGGCTGCGGTGGCTCTGGCGAAGTCTCCGGACTGCGCGAGTTGGCCCACGAACATGGCCCTCACGCACCTCAAGAACGCCGGCCTGATTGATATCCCATCCGTGATCGAGGCGCAGACCAAGGCCGTTCGTCTCGCATCCGAACAGGTCGGCAAAGACCTCTACCAGCAGGTTTACGACATCACGTTTCACACCAGGGATGGCAAGACGATCGAGG
>NZ_JBFUES010000820.1:0-3443 GCF_056403875.1 Bradyrhizobium sp. P2_E8 | reverse complement strand
CCGAACACCTGCTCGACCGGAAGGCCGCTCAGCTTGACGACGAGCATGGTGGCGCCGCCGAGATAGGCGGCGAAAATGATCGAGAGCAGCATCCACCAGCCGATCACCTTCCAGTACAGGCCGTAGAATGCATCATGCGGCAGCTCCGAGGAGAGGCTGACGCCGCCGATGCGGATGCCGTCGAGCCACCAGCGCCATTCGCGCGCCTTGAACTCGGCATAGAAGAACGGGGCGAGCGGAAAGATGACCATCGCGATCGGGCTGAGCAGCCACAGCCACCAGCCGCGCTTGAAGAACGTCCAGCCATCGCCTTCGAAATCGCCGGAGAGATCACCGTAATGGGTGTGCTGCATCTTGTAGCGTTCGAGCGAAGCCTCGCGCCACGGCAGCGCCAGGCCGAGGGTGAGGAACACCAGCAGGCCCCACGCCATCGCGCGGAACGAATAGGTCCAGCCCGAGCCGTCCATCCAGAACCGCACGCCGCGCCAGACCGTGCGCGTGAGGCGATATCGCCGCGCGCGAAAAATCGCGAACTGGCCGAAGGCGTAGAAGCTGATGAACAGCGGCGTCGAGGCGAAGCCCTGCCAGCGCTCGAACTCGATACCGATGAGGAAATAGGCGAGATAGATCGGCACCAGGATCGCCAGCGCGAACAGGAAGCCGATCAGCAATTCCTTGCCCCGGCCGGTATATTCGGCGGCGTCGCCGTCGATCGACGTGTTCGACCACAGGTGACGGCGGATGTCGGTGACGAGCCAGAACCGGTAGAAGCCGAAAGTGACCAGCTCCAGCATGGCACCCTTGGTGACCATCTTGCGGAAGACGGAGCGGTCGCCGGCGAAGTCGACCCGCGTGGGCGGCAGTGGCGGCGGGACGGGTTCGGAACCGATGGGGGCCCATTGCATGTCGTTCACGGCGGCAACCTCGGGATGTTGGCCTGTTGCGGTCAAACTATAGATCAGGGATTGGTCGATCCCCAAGATGGGCGGGTTCGATTTACCTCGTTTCCCGTCGATTTCTGGCACGTTTCTCCGTCGATCCGCGTGCGGGAGATCACGTTGACACATCTGCGTGACAGTTGCTGATCCGTAGCCCGGATGGAGCGCAGCGTAATCCGGGACAGCTTGATTGGCGGCCCGAATCCCGGATTTCGCTCCGCTCCATCCGGGCTACGCACCTCACCCAAAGGTTGGATGTGGCAAAACTCGCCCTTGCCCCGACGCAGACAACCGGCTGTAATTGCAAATCAAATACCGCAGCGCAGAATTCAACGAGAACGCGCGGTTCATGTCAGGGAGAGCGGTCATGCACGGGACCATCGAAAGCACGGCAAAGCTCGATGCATTGCGCGAGCGCGCCACGTCACTGCCGCTGGAGCAATTCGATCCGGGCGATCCTGAATTGTTCAGGACCGATACGTTCTGGCCCTATTTCGACCGCCTGCGCCGTGAAGACCCCGTGCATTACTGCAAGGACTCGATGTTCGGGCCGTACTGGTCGGTGACGCGCTACAACGACATCATGGAGATCGAGACCAACCATTCGGTGTTCTCCTCGGCCTCGGCCCTAGGCGGCATCACCATCCGCGACATCGATCCGGATTTGCGCCGCGAAAGCTTCATCTCGATGGACCCGCCGCGCCATGCGGCACAGCGCAAGACCGTGGCGCCGATGTTCACGCCGACGCATCTGGACAATCTCGCGCTCAGCATCCGCACCCGCTCGGCCGAGTGCCTCGACAATCTGCCGCGCGGCGAGGTGTTCGACTGGGTCGATCGCGTCTCGATCGAGCTCACCACGCAGATGCTCGCGGTGCTGTTCGACTTCCCCTGGGAGGATCGCCGCAAGCTGACGCGCTGGTCGGACGTCGCCACCACCATTCCCGGCCCCGACGGCCTCGTCGCCACCGAAGACGAGCGGCAGGCCGAGCTGACCGAATGCGCCGGCTATTTCGCGCGGCTCTGGAAGGAGCGCATCGAGCAGCCGCCGAAGAGCGATCTGCTCTCGATGATGGCGCATGGGGCGGCGACGCGCGACATGGACGCAAAGAACTTCCTCGGCAATCTCGTCCTCTTGATCGTCGGCGGCAACGACACCACCCGCAACACCATGTCGGGCTCGATCTACGCGCTGAGCCAGCATCCGGAACAATATCGCAAGCTGCGCGAGAATCCTGATCTGCTCGACAGTTTCGTGCCGGAAGTCATCCGCTGGCAGACGCCGCTCGCGCATATGCGCCGCACCGCGCTGTCCGACTTCGAGTTCCGCGGCAAGCAGATCAAGAAAGGTGACAAGGTCGTGATGTGGTACGTCTCGGGCAACCGCGACGAGGAGGCGATCGAAAAGCCATACGATTTCATCATCGACCGCGCCCGCCCGCGCACGCATCTCTCCTTCGGCTTCGGCATCCACCGCTGCGTCGGCTTGCGGCTTGCCGAACTCCAGCTCAAGATTATCTGGGAAGAGATCCTCAAGCGCTTCGACCATATCGACGTGGTCGGCGAACCCAAGCGGGTCTATTCGAGTTTCGTAAAGGGTCTTGAAACCTTGCCGGTCAAGATTACGGCGTAGGAGACCTCCCCTCCCCGCATCCGCCTTCGCTAAAGCTTCGGCGGACAAGTGCGGGGAGAGGCGGAAGAAGAGCGACAACTGGAGCCACGACCATGAACATCCAGACGCCGGTGAAAGTGGRCAAGGCCGAACGCATGCGCAAGGCTCGCGAGGAGGCCTACGCGACCCCGCTCGCGCAGTTCCACCCCGGCGCGCCACGCCTGTTCCAGGACGACACGCTGTGGCCGTGGTTCGAGCGGCTGCGCAAGGAAGAGCCGGTGCATTATTGCACCAACGCCCCGATCGAGCCCTACTGGTCGGTGGTGAAATACAACGACATCATGCATGTCGACACCAATCACGGCCTCTTCTCCTCCGACTCGACGCTCGGCGGCATCTCGATCCGCGACGTGCCGGAAGGCTACGACTATCCGAGCTTCATCGCGATGGACCAGCCGCGGCATTCGGCGCAGCGCAAGACCGTGTCGCCGATGTTCACGCCGACGCATCTGGACGAGCTGGCGAAGCTGATCCGCCAGCGCTCGCAGACCGTGCTCGACAATCTGCCGCGCAACGAGACCTTCAATTTCGTCGAGCGCGTCTCGATCGAATTGACGACGCAGATGCTGGCGACCCTGTTCGACTTTCCCTGGGAGGAACGGCGCAAGCTGACGCGCTGGTCCGACGTCTCCACCGCACTGCCCAAGAGCGGCATCGTCGCCTCGGCCGAAGAGCGCCGCCGCGAGATGGACGAATGCTACGCCTACATGTCCAGGCTGTGGAACGAGCGCGTCAACTCCGCGCCGCGCAACGACCTGCTGTCGCTGATGGCCCATAACGACGCCACGCGCTTCATGGACCCCGACAACCTCATGGGCAACATCATCCTGCTC
>NZ_JBFUES010000819.1:0-3448 GCF_056403875.1 Bradyrhizobium sp. P2_E8 | reverse complement strand
CGTTCTGGACGCTGGCCCCTGCCGCGCTGGCCCCGCCGGCATGGCGGCCGCTCGCCTATGCCGGCGCCGTGGTGTTCGGTCTTGTGACGTCAGGGCTGCGCATGGCCTTCGGCGGGCACTTCTTCACCGACGTCTCGATCGCCGGCCTCGTCACCTTCGTCGTGATCTGGTTCGCCTACGCCATGATCTACCGCTGGCCGCGGACCCGGTTCTCCGACGCAGCGGTCGATGCCGCCCTGACGCGGCTGGCCTCGCCCGGCTACCGGCTCCGCCAGCGCCTGTTCGGCCGCAAGACGGGTCCCGAGCCGTCGGTTTGAGCCATTAAATGCGGGCCGAGCCCTGCGAAATTTGATATTCGCCCGGTCGACCCGCAACCGCCATCAGCCCCTTGAGACCCGATTGGAAGCCCCATGACCACGATCCTGAAAAGCCTGCCCAAGGGTGAGAAAGTCGGCATCGCATTTTCGGGCGGTCTCGACACCAGCGCGGCACTGCTCTGGATGAAGCAGAAGGGCGCGCGCTGCTACGCCTATACCGCCAATCTCGGCCAGCCCGATGAAGCCGATTACAACGAGATCCCGCGCAAGGCGCAGGAATTCGGTGCCGAGAAGGCCGTACTCGTCGATTGCCGCACGCAGCTCGTCCACGAAGGCATCGCCGCGATCCAGTCCGGCGCCTTCCACATCTCGACCGGCGGCATCACCTATTTCAACACCACGCCTCTGGGGCGCGCCGTCACCGGCACGATGCTGGTCGCGGCGATGAAGGAGGACGGCGTCAACATCTGGGGCGACGGCTCGACCTTCAAGGGCAACGACATCGAGCGCTTCTATCGCTATGGCCTGCTCACCAATCCGAGCCTGCGCATCTACAAGCCCTGGCTCGACCAGCAGTTCATCGACGAGCTCGGCGGCCGCGCCGAGATGTCGGCGTTCATGACCGCCCAGGGTTTCGCCTACAAGATGAGCGCCGAGAAGGCGTATTCGACCGACAGCAATCTGCTCGGCGCCACGCATGAAGCCAAGGATCTCGAGAGCCTCGACAGCGGCATCAAGATCGTCAACCCGATCATGGGCGTGCCGTTCTGGCGCGACGATTGCGCCGTCAAGGCCGAGAAGGTCGTGGTGCGCTTCGAGGAAGGCCAGCCGACGGCRCTGAACGGCCAGACCTTCAGCGATCCCGTTGCGCTGTTCCTCCAAGCCAATGCCATCGGCGGTCGCCACGGCCTCGGCATGAGCGACCAGATCGAGAACCGCATTATCGAGGCCAAGAGCCGCGGCATCTATGAAGCGCCCGGCATGGCGCTGCTGCACATCGCCTATGAGCGCCTCGTCACCGGGATCCACAACGAGGACACGATCGAGCAGTACCGCATCAGCGGCATGCGCCTCGGCCGCCTGCTCTATCAGGGCCGCTGGTTCGATTCGCAGGCCCTGATGCTGCGCGAGACCGCGCAGCGCTGGGTCGCGCGTGCCGTCACCGGCGAGGTCACGCTGGAGCTGCGCCGCGGCAACGACTATTCGATCCTCAACACCGAGAGCCCGAACCTCACCTATGCGCCGGAGCGGCTCAGCATGGAGAAGGTCGAGGACGCCGCCTTCTCGCCGGCCGACCGCATCGGTCAGCTCACCATGCGCAACCTCGACATCGCCGACACGCGCACCAAGCTGAAGCTCTACAGCGACACTGGCCTGCTCTCGGGCAGCGAAGGCTCGCAGATCTTCCGGCTCGAGAACGACAAGGGCTGAGGCCTTTGGTCGCCCGACCGGGCGATGCACGGCTTAATGACGGTGTCATGCGCGATCGCTAGGCTTCCCGTTCCTTCCCGGAACGGAATCGCGGAGCATCGAGCATGGTCAAGGGATCGGCACTAGCCTCTCTCATCGTCCTCTGTTGGACGTCGTCATTGTCGGCGCAGACGATCTATCCGATCGATCGCGCCGAGATTCTGGCCGGCGCCCAATTCGACTTCAAGGTTGAATTTCCCGGGCCGGTCGATCCGGCCAGGCTGAAGGTGACGGTGAACGGTGCGGACTATGCCGAAATGTTCGGCCGCGCCGGGACCTTCGTCGAGCGCGAGGACGGCAAGGACCAGTCGGCGCTGATCCTGCGCGACGTCACACTGGCCAAGCCCGGCACCGTTACGGTGGACGTGAGCGACGGCACGCATCAGCGCAGCATCGCGTGGACGGTTTACGAGACCGGTCCGCGCAAGGCGAAGAACGTCATCCTGTTCATCGGCGACGGCATGTCGCCGGCGCATCGGGTCGCAGCGCGAATCCTGTCCAAGGGCATTGCGGAGGGCAAGAGCCGCGGCAAGCTCGCGATTGACGACATGCCCCATATGGCGCTGGTGGCGACCGCTGGCTCGGACTCCATCATCACCGATTCCGCAAACTCGGCCAGTGCCTATGCGACCGGCCACAAGAGCGCCGTCAACGCGCTGGGCGTCTATGCGGACCGCACCGCAAGCCCGTTCGACGATCCCAGGGTCGAAACCATCACCAGCCTTGCCCGGAGACGCAACGGCATGGCGATCGGCATCGTCACCAACACCGAGATCGAAGACGCGACGCCGGCTGCGATGGTTGCGCACACGCGCCGGCGCGCCGCCTATGACGAGATCGTCGAGCAGTTTTTCGCTGCCAAGCCGGATGTGCTGATGGGCGGCGGCAGTGCGAATTTCCTGCCGAAGTCGGCCGCCGGCTCCAAACGCAAGGACGAGGCCGACTACATCGCGAAGTTTCGCGACGCAGGCTATCAGGTCGCGACGACCGCAAGCGAGCTCGGCGTTTCCGCCGCAAAGCCGGAGACGAGCAGGCTGCTCGGGCTGTTCGCCACCGGAAACATGGACGGCGTGCTCGACCGCAAATTCCTCAAGGGCGGCGGCGTGAAGAAGTTTCCGGAGCAGCCCGACCTGACCGAGCAGGTGCAGGCCGCGCTGAACATCCTCTCGAGAAACGACACCGGCTTCTTCCTGATGGTCGAATCCGGGCTGATCGACAAATACGCGCATCTGCTCGACATGGAGCGGGCGGTCTACGACACGATCATGCTGGATAATGCAGTGCGCCAGACGCGCGAATGGGCGCGTGCGCGCGGCGACGACACCCTCATCCTGGTGCTGGCGGACCACAATCACCCCAACAGCCTTGTCGGAACGGTCAACGACGACATGGGCACGACGCCCAACGTGCCGCTGCGCGAGCGCGTCGGCGTCTACGAGCAGGCCGGATTCCCGAATTATCCGGCTCCGGATGCCGAGGGCTATCCGTCACGCGTCGATGTGAGCCGCCGGCTCGCCATCTTCTCGGCCAGCCTGCCGGATCACTATGAGACCTTCCGCCCCAAGCTCGACAATCCCAACGAGCCGACCGTCAAGGCCGGCGACGACGGGACCTTCAAGGCCAACGACAAATACAAGGATGTCCCGGGAGCAGTGCTGCGT
>NZ_JBFUES010000818.1:0-3449 GCF_056403875.1 Bradyrhizobium sp. P2_E8 | reverse complement strand
GAGCACCGGGCGCACCACGAGCCCGGCGAAGGACGAGTGAAGATGAATGACGTCGGGCCGAAACTCCCGGACCGCACGCATCGTCGCAGACAGCATGCGAAACAGGCCGACCGCGTTACGGCCCTCGCGCGGAAACGTGGTGATGGCGTCATCCTCGATGTTCACCAGATCGCTGCGATGGTCCGACGGAACGACATAGTTGACGTTGCCGCGCCCGAAGCTTGCACACTGATGCTGATGAAGCTCGTTGAGGTAGGTCGCGATGCCGCCCCTGACCGTTTCRGCGACATGCAGAACTTTCAGGCCGCTGGACAACGGTCATTCCTTTCTTGGCTTGCAGGCGCCCGATCTTGCAGGCGCACGTCTAACGTCTCGAAGCAGCAATAATTGGGCCGCGTCATTGTGTCGGACGGCTGGATGCGTCGTAGGGGGCGGGTTTGGCGAGGAATTCGAGCATCGCTGCGGCAGACTTGGACCAGGAATATGTCGCCAGACGCTGGCGCTGCTTCTCCTGTTCCGCCGGCGAAATCCTGCCGAGCTCAATTCTTTCGTGCATCCGGGCCGATAGCTCGCCTGCGTTGAGTGGGTCGAAATATACGGCGGCGTCGTCGCAAGTCTCGCGCACGGCAGCGGCGGAACTCGCGATCACCGGACAGGCGAAGTACATCGCCTCGAGGGGAGGTATGCCGAAGCCCTCGTAGAGGCTGGGAAAGACGAACGCGGCAGCTCGAGCGAACAGCGCCGCGATCTCCTCGTCCTTGAGGCGCCCGGCGACGACGACGCCGGTTCTTGATTCCATGGCGCTGCCGCCAAAGACCTTGCTGTTGTCGCCTCCGACCACGACCAGCGGGAAATCGGCGCGGCCAAGCCGCTCGGCGGCGCGAATGGCGGTGTCGACGTTCTTGTTCTTCGTCATCGAGCCGACGAAGAGGAAAAACCGGTAGGGCACAAGATGCAGCTTATCGATGATAGAGAAATCAGGCGCGACGGCAGCGAAGTGCTCTGCGCTGTTGGGAATGACGGGGATCGCCTCAGGATCGAGCGACAGCGCCTCGGCAAGTTCGTTGCGCGAAAACCCGGAAACTGTTGCGATCGTTGCTGCGCGTGCCAGCAAATGGCCGAGCGTCCGGTGCAGGGCGAGGTAGCGCCAGCTGAAGAAGTCCGGACGCTTGAAAACTTGCGCATCATGAATCACGACCAGATGGTCGCGGTGAAGCACGGGGCCGGAATTGGCGAGGCTGATGAGGCGTGTGCCCGCGGCCGCGCGTGCCAGATCGATCTGGTCCCACGCGTGCCCCTGCAACGATCCGACTTGCCTGACGTTGATGCGGCGAAGACCGGGGAGCGCCTGTGCGTTCGGCGGCGACAGGACCTGCCACTCTGCGTCCAGAAGTTGTCGCGGCGCCTCTCCGCTCGCCAGCAAACGGTCCATCGCCTTGACGATTTCGGCGGCATAGCGTTGCACGCCGGTTAGCGACTGTGAGAGGAACCTGCCGTTGATGGAGAGTTTCAAAGCCGATCTTTTTCTGCGTGGGTGTCTTGTTTTTCGCGGGTGTCTTACGGTGGGTATCTTACGCGAATGTTGCCTCAAGACTGAGCATTCGCGCCGAATATACGATCTATGAGGTGTAACACATGTGGAGCTATCGTCCGAGCATCCTCGCAGGGCGGATAGCATGCGACGATGCATGGCGCCATCATGTTTCCTACACATTTCGATGCGCCTACATGCGGTGCCTGATTTGACGATTGTCGTGATTGTCCAAACCTTGCCTCTCATGTCGTGGTCTGGCATTGCATTCGCGGAATCAACGAGGTGACAAATTTGCGGCCAGTGATCGTTACCGGTGCTGCCGGCTTTATCGGAATGCACGTTTGTGAACGGCTGTTGGCGCGTGGCGAGCAGGTCGTTGGCATCGATGCGCTCACTCCGTATTATGATCCCGCGCTGAAACGTGCGCGCCTCGCCACGCTCGAACACCGTCCGGGGTTCAGCTTCCACGAGATCGATCTTGGAGACTTCGCCGCGGTGACGCGCGTTTTCGACGAGGTCTCGCCCGATCGCGTCGTGCATCTGGCGGCGCAGCCCGGCGTGCGTGCGTCGATCGACGATCCCATCACCAGCATCCGCGCCAATTGTGACGGCTTTGTCACCGTGCTCGAAGCCGGCCGGCGCCATGGCGTGGCGCATCTCGTCTACGCCTCGTCGAGCTCCGTCTACGGCGCCAACCGCACCTTGCCCTATTCGACCGAGCATTCGGTGAACCATCCGGTCAGCCTTTACGCCGCGAGCAAGAAGGCCAACGAACTGATGGCGCATACCTTCGCGCATGTTCACAAGCTGCCGGTGACCGGTCTGCGCTTCTTCACCGTCTACGGTCCGTGGGGCCGGCCCGACATGGCCGCCTGGTTGTTCACGCGCGCGATCTTCGCGAATGAGCCGATCAAGATTTTCAATAATGGCGACATGTGGCGCGACTTCACCTATGTCGACGACATCGTCGAAGGCGTGATCCGCACTCTCGACCGGCCCGCGACACCGAACCCCGCATGGAACGCGGAAGCGCCGGAAAACTCGACGAGCTATGCGCCATATCGCGTCTACAACATCGGCAACAACAGGTCGGTCAAACTGATCGAGTTCGTCGAGACGCTGGAAAAGATCATCGGCAAGCCGGCGATCCGCAAGCTGCTGCCGATGCAGGCCGGCGATGTCCTGGAGACCCGCGCCGACATTTCCGCCCTCCAGCGTGACGTCGGTTTCTCGCCCTCGACATCGATTGCGGACGGCCTTGGCCGCTTCGTCGAATGGTATCGGAAGTATCACGGCGTGTGATCCCGCGGTCGTGCCAACGCCGTGTTCCGCACCGGGACGCCGACGTGCAGCGCGCCTGTCGCATATGTCGACTGCATCGCGTGCATGCGGCGCGTTTGGGGAGATCTCCATCGTTGCCTCGCGCGAAGCGGTGAAGGTTTGTTCGGAAGGTGATGCAGGCTGCCCTAATGTTGGGCGTGCCGTCGGATAGAAAATTGGTCTAGGGTGTTCAGTGGAACATCCGTCGTCAACGGAAAGAGTTTTTCATGCGAATCGCGATGATCGGAACGGGCTATGTGGGACTGGTGTCCGGAGCCTGCTTTGCGGATTTCGGTCACGACGTCACCTGCGTCGACAAGGACGAGAAGAAGATCGCAGCGCTCCATCGCGGCGAGATCCCGATCTACGAGCCCGGGCTCGACGAACTGGTCGCAAGCAACGTCAAGGCCAAGCGGCTCGATTTCACCACCGACCTGTCCAAGCCGGTGGCGGATGCCGATGCCGTCTTCATCGCGGTCGGCACGCCGTCGCGCCGCGGCGATGGTCACGCCGATCTGTCCTATGTCTACGCCGCCGCGAAAGAGATCGCGCAGTCGCTGTCGGGCTTCACCGTCGTGGTGACGAAATCGACCGT
>NZ_JBFUES010000817.1:0-3459 GCF_056403875.1 Bradyrhizobium sp. P2_E8 | reverse complement strand
GTTGCCGGCCGCCAGCACCCGATGGCAGGGCACGACGATCGGACACGGGTTGCGGCCCAGCGCCTGGCCGACGTCGCGCGACAGCTCGACACCGCCAAGCTGCTTGGCGATGTCGCCATAGGTGATGGTCTTGCCGGGCGGGATGGTACGGGCGATCTCGTAGACGCCGCGGTTGAAGTCGGGCACGCCGTCGAGATCGAGCGGGATGTCGGTGAGGTCATCCGGCTCGCCGGCGAGCAGCTTGACGATGCGATCAATCGCCTGCTGCACCTCGGCGGCCGGCTCCGCTTCGGTGGCGTCGGCATGGCGCTGGCTGATGCGGGTGCGGATCTTCTGCTCGCCGCCCATCGGCAGCTGCGTGCCGTTGATGCCGCGCGGGCCCCAGGCGATGGCGCAGAGGCCGATCCGGGTGTCGAACAGGGCAAAATGCTGGTCGGTCATGGCTTGGTTCCTGGCTGCGTCCTTGTCGCATGCCCCCAATGTGATCTCCGCCTAAATCTAGGCTTGGAAATAGTTGCGATCCACCCGGTTTCCGGGAATCTTGCACAGGAGTTCCGCCCCTCTATCGCGAGCCAAGAATGCAGAGCCTCCACGTCAACGGATATGACATGCCCTATCTCGACGTGGGCGAAGACAGGGGTAGACCACCACTGGTCTGCGTGCATGGATCGCTCTCGGACTTCCGCATCTGGGGCTGCGTGCTCGGGCCGCTGACGCGACGGCACCGGCTGATTGCCGTCAGCCTGCGGCACTTCTTCCCCGAGCAGTGGGACGGCCTCGGTGACACCTACTCGATCGCGCAGCATGTCGACGACGTCATCGCCTTCATCGAGAAGCTCGACCTCGGTCCGGTCGATCTGATGGGTCACTCCCGCGGCGGGCACATCTGCTTTCGCGTGGCGCAGGCGCGCCCCGACCTGTTGCGGCGGCTGATCCTGGCCGAGCCCGGCGGCGAGCTCGATGCGAGCCTCGATCCCGATTACGTCGGTGGCCCCTCGCCGCTCTTGGCGCGGTTCACGGCCTCGGCCGAGAAGATCGCGGCCGGCGATGTCGACGGCGGCCTTGCCGTCTTTGTGGACACGCTGGAGGGCGCCGGCACCTGGCCGCGGCTCCCGGCGATGGTGAAGCAGAATTTGCGCGACAACGCCTATACGCTGATCGGCCAGGTCCGCGACAACCGCCCGCCGTTCTCGAAGGCGGATGCGGAATCGATCAAGATGCCGACGCTGTTCATCCTGGGCGCGCGGACCAAGGGCCTGCTGCCGAAGGTGCTGCATGCGCTGGCCGCGCACGTGCCCTATTCGAAGACGGCGATCATCCCGAACGCGACGCATCCGATGTTCGAGCAGGCGCCGCAAAAATACTCCGAAGTTGTCCTGGACTTTCTGGCGGGCTGAGCATGCAGAGCTTTCGCGTCAACGGTTACGACATGGCCTATCTCGAAGTCGGAGAAGGCCCGCCGCTGGTCTGCGTGCATGGCACGCTCGGGGATTTCCGCACCTGGTATTCGGTGCTCGGCCCGCTGTCGAAGAGCCATCGGGTGATCTCGGTCAGCCTGCGGCACTTCTTTCCCGAGCATTGGGACGCCATCGGCGACGACTACAAGATGGCGCAGCACGTCGCTGATGTGATCGCCTTCATCGAGCAGGTGAGGCCCGCACCCGTCGATCTGATGGGACATTCGCGCGGCGGACACATCGCCTTTCGCGTGGCGCAGGCGCGGCCTGATCTGTTGCGCAAGCTGGTGCTGGCCGAGCCCGGTGGCGATCTCGACGCCAGCCTGCCGGTCCCTGAAGGCACGCCCGCGCATCCGCCGCTGGCGGCGCGCACGGCGCGCTCGGTCGAGATGATCCGCGCCGGCGACATCGAGGGCGCGCTGCAGAACTTCTACGAGGGGATCGAAGGCGACGGCTCGTGGCGGCGCGCGCCGGCGGCGGCGAAGCAGCAATTGCGCGACAACGCCGTCACCTTCCTCGGCCAGATCAACGAGCAGCGCAGGCCCTATACGCTCGCGGATACGCAGGCGATCAGAACGCCGACGCTCCTGATCGGCGGCGGCGCGACGACGGGAAGCCTGTCGGTGATGTGGCGCGTGCTGGCGGAGCACATCGCAGGAGCCAAGGCGGCCGTGATCGCGAATGCCGGCCACTGGATGTTCGAGCAGGCGCCACTGGAATACGGCGAGGTGGTGAACAGGTTTTTGGCGGAGTGAGTGCGTGTAAGGAACGCACCGCCGTTGATCTCCCTCGCCCCGCTTGCGGGGAGAGGGTGCGGTGAGGGGGAGCCTCCGCGCRGACGGTGACAGCGAGACTCGCGGAGASTCCCCCTCACCCGGAATTTGCGATGCAAATTCCGGCCTCTCCCCGCAMGCGGGGRGAGGCGAAGGAAGAGCCTCACACCTTCCACACGCCGACCGGCATCTTGATCGTCGCGTTGAGGCGGTTCCAGACGTTGATGGTCGCGATCGAGAGGATCAGGGTTGCGAGCTCGCGCTCGTCAAAATGCTTGGCGGCCTCGTTCCAGATCGCATCGGGCACCGGATCCTCACGGTCGGCGATACGGGTGACCGCCTCGGTCAGAGCCAGCGCGGCGCGCTCGGCTTCGGTGAAATAGGGGGTATCGCGCCAGGCCGAGACGGCGAACAGGCGCTCGTCGGTCTCGCCGACCTTGCGGGCGATCTTCGGGTGCATGTCGACGCAGACGCTGCAGCCATTGATCTGGCTGGCGCGCAGATGCACCAGTTCCAGGAGCTTTTCCGGCAGGCCCTGCTTGGTCAAATTGCCGAGAGATTGCAGGACATTCATGGCCTCGGGCAGGACCATCACGGGGTGATCCATGCGGGCGTGCATCATTGTCGTCTCCATCTGTCGAATTTCGAAGGTTCCGGTCACATTGGCCGGATTGCCTTCGTCATGGGCATGACGGATCGCGATGAGGGAATGTGACCGATGACCCCAAAAAACTTTGAAGACGATTTTCTCAGCCAACAGTTCGAGGCCACCAGGGACCATTTGCGCGCGGTCGCCTACCGGATGCTGGGCTCCCGCGCCGAGGTCGACGATGCCGTGCAGGAGGCCTGGCTGCGGGTCAGCCGCTACGATACGTCCGATGTCGCGAACCTGCGGGGCTGGCTGACCACCGTGGTCGCGCGCATCTGCCTCGACATGCTGCGCGCGCGCAAATCGCGCCGCGAGGACCCGATGGGCCCACATGTGCCGGAGCCGGTCGACGAGACGCGGGAGCGCGAAGCGGAGATGGCCGATTCCGTCGGCGCGGCACTGCTGATCGTGCTGGAAACGTTGCAGCCGGCGGAGCGGCTCGCCTTCGTGCTGCACGACATGTTCGCGGTGCCCTTCGAGGAGATCGCGCCGATCGTCGGGCGCTCCGTCGATGCCTCGCGCCAGCTTGCCAGCCGCGCGCGGCGGCGCGTGCAGGGCGCGCCGGTGCCCGAGACGGACC
>NZ_JBFUES010000816.1:0-3460 GCF_056403875.1 Bradyrhizobium sp. P2_E8 | reverse complement strand
TCCTCATCCCGAGGAGCCCGCCTAAAGCGGGCGTCTCGAAGGATGGGCCACTTGCGGACGGGGCGCGATCCCAAGCGCCTTGATCCGCGAGGCCAGCGTGGTCGGCTTGATATCCAGCATCTCCGCCGCGCCGCCGGGGCCGAAGACTTTCCCTGCGCAGGCCTCGAGCGCGGCGAGGATGTTGGCGCGCTCGTGATCGCGCATCTCCGACGACGTCATGACCGCCGGACGCGCATCGGCCTTCTGGCGCGCGGCGCCGGTCGGAACCAGCGCGCCGGAGGTGTCAGGCAGGTCGATGCGCAGGCGGCCGTTCTGCGACAGGATTGCGGCGCGCTCGATCACGTTCTGCAATTCGCGGACATTGCCGGGCCAGTCGTAGCGCGCGAGCCGCCGCGCATCGCCTTCCGACAGGCGCAAATTCGATTTCAGCGCCTTGCCCTCGCGCGTCAAAAAATGCTGGGCGAGCAGTGGAATGTCCTCGCGCCRCTCGCGCAGGGGCACCGTCTCGATCGGGAAGACGTTGAGGCGGAAATAGAGATCCTCGCGAAAACGTCCGCGCTGCACCTCCTGCTTGAGGTCGCGGTTGGTCGCGGCGATGACGCGGACGTCGACGGCGCGGGTGCGCTCCTGTCCGACGCGCTCGAAATTGCCTTCCTGCAACACGCGCAGCAGCTTGCCTTGCAGTTCGAGCGGGATCTCGCCGACCTCGTCGAGGAACAGGGTGCCGCCGTCGGCGAGCTCGAACCGGCCGATGCGGTCGCGCGTCGCGCCGGTGAAGGCGCCGCGGACATGGCCAAAGAACTCGCTCTCGAACAATTCGCGCGGGATCGCGGCGCAGTTGACGCGGATCAGCGGCCGGTCGCTGCGGGTGGAGTCCTCGTGAATGGCGCGGGCGATCAGCTCCTTGCCGGTGCCGGACTCGCCGGTGATCATCACGGCCGCGGTGGTCGGCGCCACCAGCTTGACCTGGCGCAGCGTCTTCTGGACCGCCTCGCTCTGGCCGATGATGCCGCGCGGATTGGTCTCGATGCGGATTTCCTCCTGGAGATAGGCGTTCTCCAGCTCGAGCCGCTCGCGCAGACGGTCGACTTCAGTGAGCGCGGCGTGCAGCTTCTCGTCGGCCTCGCGGCGCTGGCTGACGTCGCGAAACACCACGACCGCGCCGACCACGACACCGCGATCGCGGATCGGGGTCGAGGTGTATTCGACCCAGGCCGGCGAGCCGTCCTTGCGCCAGAACACCTCGCCGTCGACCTGGTGCACGGCGCCGTCGCGGAACGCCGCATAGATCGGGCAGTCGTGGTTGTGATAGTGCCGGCCATCGTGATGGGTGTGGTGCACGATCGGGTGGATCTCCTTGCCGACCAGCTCTTCGGCGGTCCAGCCCAGCATCCGTTCGGCGGCAGGGTTGACGAAGGTGGTCTTTCCTTCCGCATTCACGCCATAGATGCCTTCGCCGGCGGCGCGCAGGATCAGCTGGTTCTCGCGCTCGATGTCCTGGAACACCCGCTCGACCCGCTGCCAGGTCGAGATGCCGCTGCGCATGTGGTCTTCGGCGGCGGCATCGACATTGCGGCGGCGGCGCGCGTCGAGATCGGTCAGCGTGAGCAGCACCAGCGTGCGGCCGTCATGGGGCAGGACGCAGCCGGCATATTCCAGCCGGAGATTTTGCCCGGTGGCATGGCGGGGGGTGAGCGCCGTGGTCCAGTAGGCGCCCTTGTGCAGCACGGCCTGCGTGAACACGGTCAGCGCCGGAATCTCGCCGGCGTGCAGGGTGCTGGCCCTGGTCTGCCGCAGCAGCGCGCGRTCATAGCCGAGCAGGGCGCAGGCGGCCGGATTGGCATCGATGATCTGGTCGGCATAGGGATCGACCAGCAGCGTGGCCTCGACGGAGGATTCGAAGGCCGCGACGCGCGGATCGATCGCCTCGGCGGTATCATCGGAAACGAGCATTGGCGTCGTTGCCATTACGAAATCTCGTGATTCAACTACGAATTATCGTATATCACGAGTTTTCGTAGCGACCAAGTGTGATGAAAAGTGCTGCGTCATCAAAGCACTGGCCGGCCGAAAGGCGGTGGCATGCTCCTTGCGTAATTCCCCCTGCAATGACGCGCAGGAGGTCCGATGTCCACGTTCGACAATCCGTTTGATCCCGATCGCAACCTTCGAGCCGGCTGCGTCTGTGGCCAGCACCAATCCGCGGCGGAGCACGAGCAGGCCACGGCGATGCGCTGCGCGCCCGTCGAGAGCGAGGAGAAGCGCTACGAGGGCGTCGTCGCCTCCGCGGTGATGCGCGCGATGTTTCCGCAGGACGTGGCGCGGCGCGCCTTCCTGAAATCCGTCGGTGCGTCCACGGCGCTGGCCGCGCTGTCGCAGTTCTTTCCGATTCAGACGGCGACCGAAGTCTTTGCACAGGCCGGAGCGCCCGAGAAGAAGGACCTCAAGGTCGGCTTCATCCCGATCACCTGCGCGACGCCGATCATCATGGCGGCGCCGATGGGCTTCTATTCCAAGCACGGCCTCAACGTCGAAGTGGTCAAGACCGCTGGCTGGGCCGTGATCCGCGACAAGACCATCAACAAGGAATACGACGCCGCGCACATGCTGGCGCCGATGCCGATCGCGATCTCGCTCGGCCTCGGTGCCAACGCGATTCCGTTTGCCGTCCCCGCGATCGAGAACATCAACGGGCAGGGCATCGTGCTGGCGACCAAGCACAAGGACAAGCGCGACCCGAAGGACTGGAAGGGCCTGAAATTCGCGATCCCCTTCGACTACTCCATGCACAATTATCTGCTGCGCTACTATCTCGCGGAGCACGGGCTCGACCCCGACACCGACGTGCAGCTGCGCTCGGTGCCGCCGCCGGAAATGGTCGCCAACCTGCGCGCCGACAACATCGACGGCTTCCTCGCGCCCGACAACATCTGCCAGCGCGCGATCTACGACGGCGTCGGCTTCATGCATCTCCTGTCCAAGGAGATCTGGGACGGCCATCCCTGCTGCAGCTTTGCCGCCAGCCGCGAATTCATCACCACGGCGCCGAACAGCTTTGCCGCGCTGACGCGCGCCATCGTTGATGCCACCGCCTATGCGTCGAAGGCCGAGAACCGCAAGCAGATCGCGGAGGCCATCGCGCCCGCCAACTACATCAATGCACCGGTCACGGTGCTGGAGCAGGTGCTGACCGGCACCTATGCCGACGGCCTCGGCGGGGTGAAGACCGACGCCAAGCGCGTCGATTTCGATCCGTTCCCCTGGCAGTCCTTTGCGGTGTGGATGCTGACGCAGATGAAGCGCTGGGGCCAGATCAAGGGCGACGTCGACTACAAGGCGGTGGCCGAGCAGGTGTATCTGGCGACGGATACCAAGAAGCTGATGACCGAGATGGGCCTGTCGCCGCCGGCGAGTGCTTACAAGTCGTTCGCGGTGATGGGCAAGACCTTCGATCCGGCAA
>NZ_JBFUES010000815.1:0-3470 GCF_056403875.1 Bradyrhizobium sp. P2_E8 | reverse complement strand
CGCCCGCACCGGGCGTGCGCGGCTTCCGCGACATCACCGCCGACGTCAACGATCTCGGCGGCGCCGCCGCGCAGGCCAATCGCGCCGCGCGCCGCRCCTATGCCAACGTGCCCTCGCCCTCGCCGGAATTCGACCGGCTGGAGCCGAGCCTGGAGAACCGCGCCGGCGAGGGCGATGCGCCTTATTCCTATGACGAGTCGATCGAGGAGGCCGAGCGCTATGCGCCGCGGGCCGCGTCGACGCGCCCGCACATCCCCGTCCTCGACCGCGACACCAAGAAGCCCAAGCGCGCCCGGTCCGTCTTCCCGTTCAAGAGTGCGATCGCCGTCGGCATCGTGCTGATCCTGGTCGGTGCCGGCATTCTCTGGGGCAAACAGCTGGTCCAGATCGCGAACGGCCTGATCAAGTCCTCGCCGACCCAGGTGGTTGAGGCGCCGAAGGATCCGTCCCAGCCGCAGAGCAAGCCGAAGATCCCCGATCGGGTCGGCCAGCCCTCGGCCAGCGACCAGCCGGTCGCGCCGGTGGCGCAGAAGGTCGTGCTCTATGACGAGGATCCGTCCGATCCGAAGGGCAAGCAATATGTCGGCTCGGTGGTGTGGCGGCTCGAGCCGATCAAGGCGTCGGGCAACCAGAAGGCCGACGTCGCCGTGCGCGCCGACATCGAGATTCCCGACCGCAAGTTCAAGATGACGATGTCGTTCCGCCGCAACACCGACTCCTCGCTGCCGGCGAGCCACACCGCGGAGCTGACCTTCATCCTGCCGCAGGATTTCCCGGGCGGCAGCGTCTCCAACGTGCCGGGCATCCTGATGAAGTCGAACGAGCAGGCGCGCGGCACGCCGCTCGCAGGGCTAGCGGTCAAGGTCACCGACGGCTTCTTCCTGGTCGGCCTGTCCAATGTCGACGCCGACCGCGCCCGCAACGTCCAGCTCCTGAAGGAGCGTTCCTGGTTCGACGTGCCCCTGGTTTACGCCAACCAGCGCCGCGCCATCATCGCGATCGAGAAGGGCGCCCCCGGCGAGCGCGCCTTCAACGACGCGTTCGCGCAGTGGGGCGATTAGGCCGCCCTGTCATTCCGGTGCGTGCGCAGCACGAGCCCAGAATCCATTGTGCAGCACGTGACGTAGAGAAATGGATTCCGGGCTCGACGCTACTCGTCGCCCCGGAATGACCTGCAGACCTATTGCGCGGCCGCTTCCCGCTTCCGTGCCGCTGCTGCGGCTGCGTGCTCGCGGTCCATCACGGCGCGGCAGCCGGGGCTGACCTGCGCCTTGTTCCGCACCATGCAGGCGGTGATCCGCGGGATATCAGGGATTTCGCTGGAGCACAGCCGCATCGCATCGCCCGAGCACATCTGCTGCGCTTCGGACGAGAAGGCGAAGCCGGGCGATGTCTGGAATGCGACGGCGGTGGTGGCGAGGGCGAAGAGAGTTGCGATGGTCCGGTTGCGTGTCATGCAGAATGTGTCCCCGTGGGCTTGAGCCGCTTGGTTTTGGGGCGCCTCACGCGGCTTGACCTGCCACATGTCTCAGCCATCACGCCGGGAACCTCATCCCGCATGTGGTTGCTCGATCTCTCGTGATGTTCGAATCGAAAAGTGCTGCGCCGCCCGAGCCAAGTATGCGCCATTGTCGTATGGCTGCAATGGGCCGCACGAACGAATTCGCAATTGTTGCGCGCACGTCACGCAGAAAGCGACGTGCTCCGTCAGATGAGGCGATAGGATGGCGTGCTTGTGGCGTCGCTCTCGCCAAGTGCGGCGGCGTGTTCCTCGACCGCGGTGATGCCCTTCGCGGTGAGCTCGAACAGATCGCCGTCCTTCATCACGTAGCCGTCGGCGATCAATTGTCCCATCTTGCCTTGCCGGTCGTCGGCAAAGGCGATGGATTGACAGATGTCCCTGAGGATCGAGAGCTGTTCGTCGCGCAACATGGCTTCACCTCTCCGTTCACAGGGACTGTGTCCGATCCTCACATGCCGTGACTGGCGAACACCTTGCTGCATGATTTCGACAGCTTGGCCCGGTTGGCCTGCAGGCAGCTCTGCACCGCGCCGTCATTGCCGAGGTCCTTGCGGCACAACCGCGAGGCATCACGCGAGCAGGCGTTCTGCTCCTGCGGCGTGCCCATGTGGCCTTGCGCGAGAGTGGGCGCGCTCGACAGGCCACCGAGGGTTGCCAGCGTGATCGTCGCCAGAAGAAATTTGCGGGACATCGGCGGCTCCAGTCCAAGAGGGGTGATTCAGGTCCTGTCTGAACTCGTCGCCGTGCCACTTGTTCCCCTTGGGGGAGGCGCCGGCGCCCGCTATTCAAGGTTCCCGAGGCGCTGCTATAACAGGGGCGAAGTGTGAGGGTCTTTGATGAAACGCTATCTGGTGTTTGCGCTGGTCGGGCCGTTCGTCGGCGGGTTCCTGCTGCTGCTGACGACGACCTACCAGTCCGGCTACTGGACCCAGACCAACCTCGGCGAGGTCGGGAAGCTGTTCGCAGTGTTCTTCAAATCCCTGCAATACAGCTATCTGTTCGGCTTCCTGCCGTCGCTGATGATCGGCGCGGTCGATGACATCCTGGTCCACATCCGCCGGGTCGGCCCGGTGCTGCGGRTGCTGCTGGTCGGCCTGTTCGCCTTTGTCCTGGCCTCGCTGACCTACAGCTCGCGCGGGCCGGATTCGGGCGCGGTTCAGTTCATCCTGTACGGCATGGTCGGCTTCGTGCCGTCGGTGATTTCCTCCTGGCTCGTGCATAGATATCTCGAGGAGCCGCAAGCGGCGGCGGCACCGACCTGACCGCGCGACGTTCGGACGCGGTGCAGCAACCTCCGCCGCGTCGGCGAGTTTTCCCTGGGCCATGACCATGTCCGACGACGATATTCTTGCTCCGCGCAAATCCCGTTCCGGGAGCCGTTCGCGCGCCAGCTTCTCAAGCACGGAAGCACGTGGGCCGATCATCGACCAGGACGGCCGCGAGATCCGGCCCGAGACGCTGGAGCAGGGCTTTCGCGAGTTTCGTTTCGAGTTCGGTCAGGGCAATCCGCTTGGAGGCAATCCGCTCGGAGGAAATCCGTTCGGCAACCTGACGCGCGAGCAACGCATCGCGCGGCTCGAGGCGATCGCAAAGCTGCTCGACGTCGCCTTCATCCTGCCCGGCACCAACATCCGCTACGGCATCGACGGCCTGATCGGACTGATCCCCGTCGTCGGCGACATCATCACCACCGCGATCTCGCTGTGGCTGGTGCGCGAGGCCCGCGCGCTGGGCGCGCCCTGGTACCTCACCGCGCGCATGCTCGGCAACGTCGCGGTCGACGGCGTGGTCGGCATGGTGCCGCTTGCGGGCGACGCCTTCGACGTCATGTTCCGCGCCAACATGCGCAACATGCGCCTGCTCCGGCGCTGGCTCGACAAGCAGCCGCGGATCTGAATCCTCGCTCTGCGCGTGAGGGGGAGTCTCCGCGAGTCTCGCTGTCACCGTC
>NZ_JBFUES010000814.1:0-3473 GCF_056403875.1 Bradyrhizobium sp. P2_E8 | reverse complement strand
GCTTCGATCGGTGTGTCTGCGGCGGCGTCCTCGACCGGCGTTTCGGTCGCAGGCGTCTCGGCGGGAGCCTCTGCGCTGGAAGCTTCAGCAACGACCGCCACAGGCTTCGGCGGCAGCGGCGGGCGCTTCTCCATGCGATAGCCGAGCGCACGCAGCACCGAGGCGAAATCCTCGCCCGCGGAGCCCGTGAGCGAGGTCATCGCCTGCGTCACCACGAAGCTGCGGCCGTCGAACGCGCCGGCGGGCTTTTCGCCGGGCGAGTTATCACGCCAGGCCAGCGCCGGACGGATCAGATCGGCAAGGCGCTCCAGGATGTCGACGCGCACGGCGCGCTCGCCGGCCTGCTTGTAGCCGAGCACGCGATAGGCATCGCGCGGCAGTTGCTTGTCGACCGGGAACGAGGTGCGGCCCGAAGATGCCAGATGCTGCGCGCCCGAGAGCGAGGACAGATCGACATTGTCCTGCTTCAGCGCCCACAGCAGCGCGGCGAGCGCACGCGCGGCGGGCTTCAGGAGGCCGGGGAAATAGAGGTGATAGGCGCCGAAGCGGACGCCGTATTTGCGCAAGGTCGCGCGCGAGGGCTGGTCGAGATCCTTCAGCTCGTTGGCGATCTTGGGACGCTCCAGCACGCCGAGCGCCTCGACGAGCTGATAGGCGATGCCGCGGGCAATGCCGGTGACGTCCTCGGCCTTGCTGAGCTCGAACATGGGCCCGAGCAGCTTTTCGATATGCGTCTTGAGCCAGAGGTCGAGGCGGGCCTGCACCTTCTCGCGCGGGCTGCCGGTCAGGCGCTCGTCGGAGATGATGCGGATGCGCGGATGCAGCGCGTCCTCTGCGGCGGACAGTCGCGCCACGGCGTCGCCGGTCCAGCGGATGGTGCCTTCCGAGGTCAGCACGAACTGCTCGTCCGGCGCGTTGCCCAGTTTTTCGGCGCGCGCGTTGATCTCGCCGGCGAGCACCGCTTGGGCCGCAGCCTGCAAGGCTTTCGCATCGGAGCCGGCTTCCGCCGCGTCCGGTGCAAAGGTGAAGCCATCGAGACGGCCGATGACATGGCCTTCGACGATGACTTCGCCGGTCTTGCCGATTTCAGTATTCAAGCTCGTGTTCTCCCGCAGGCGGCGCATCAATACACTGGTCCGGCGATCAACGAAACGCTCAGTCAAGCGTTCATGGAGCGCATCCGATAATTTATTTTCGACCTCCCGCGTAATCCCCTGCCAGTGTTCGGGGTCCGCGAGCCAGTCCGGCCGGTTGGCGACGAAGGTCCAGGTGCGGATCTGCGCGATCCGGCCCGACAGGGTGTCGATATCGCCGTCGACGCGGTCGGCCTGGTCCACCTGGGCCGCGAACCAGGCATCGGGAATGCGGCCCTTCTGCATCAGGAAGCCGTACAGCGTGGTCACGAGCTCGCCATGGGCCGCCGGCGACAGTTTTCGGTAGTCGGGGACCTGGCAGGCCTCCCACAGCCGCTCCACCGCCAGCTTGCCATGTGCGGAATCGCGCACATCGGCGTCGCGGGCGACGTGGTCGAGCACGCGCATGTCTTCTGCAATGGGCGCCCGCGTCAACGCCTCATGGCCGGGGGAGAGGTTCAGCGACACCTGCAGCGCGCCGAGCGAGGAGAAATCCAGCTTCGAATTGCGCCATTGCAGCATCTTCACGCTGTCGAAAGTGTGGTTCTGCAGCGCGTTGACGAGCTCGGGCTCGAACGGCGCGCAGCGGCCCGTGGTGCCGAACGTTCCATTCCGCGTGGCGCGGCCGGCGCGGCCGGCGATCTGCGCGAATTCGGACGGCGTCAGGCGGCGGAACTGGTAGCCGTCGAACTTGCGGTCGGAGGCGAAGGCGACGTGGTCGACGTCGAGATTGAGGCCCATGCCGACCGCATCGGTGGCGACGAGATAGTCGACGTCGCCGTTCTGGAACATCGACACCTGTGCATTTCTGGTGCGCGGGCTGAGCGAGCCGAGCACGACGGCCGCGCCGCCATGCTGGCGGCGGATCAGCTCGGCGATGGCGTAGACCTCGTCGGCCGAGAACGCGACGATGGCGGTGCGGCGCGGCTGGCGGGTGATCTTGCGATCGCCGGCAAATTCCAGCTGCGACAGCCGCGGCCGCGTGATCATGGACACGCCGGGCAACAGCCGCTCGATGATCGGGCGCATGGTGGCAGCGCCCAAGAGCAGCGTCTCGTCACGGCCACGGCGGTTGAGGATGCGGTCGGTGAAGACGTGGCCGCGCTCGAGATCGGAGGCGATCTGGACCTCGTCCACGGCGAGGAAGGAGACGTCGAGATCCCTTGGCATCGCCTCGACGGTGGAGACCCAGTAGCGCGGGTTCTTCGGCTTGATCTTCTCCTCGCCGGTGATCAGCGCGACGCTCTCCACGCCCTTGCGATCGGCGATCTTGTTGTAGACCTCGCGCGCGAGCAGGCGCAGCGGCAGGCCGATCATGCCGGAGGGATGCGCGAGCATCCGCTCGATGGCGAGATGGGTCTTGCCGGTGTTGGTCGGCCCGAGCACCGCAGTGACGCCCGCGCCGGGTGCGCGCTCGGAGGCGAAGGGGGAAGGGGGAAAAGCCATTCTGTACGATTAGGTAGTGCCGATTTCGGCGAATGTCAGTGCTGTTTGGGGCGGCGCGGCGGCTTGCGAGGTGTCGGGTATGTCTCCGAACGCTGCGCGGCGGCCGCCCCCACTGCTGTCATCGCCCGGCTTGACCGGGCGATCCAGTACGCCGAGGCGGTCGTGACCGAACCGAGAAGCCGCGGCGTACTGGATGCCCCGGTCAAGCCGGGGCATGACAGCGGAGTGTGTGGAGCATCCTCAAAACCTCGCGCAACTGTCTCACTTTGCGACGCTTTTCCCTGTGTCCTTAAGCATCGGAACGACTCTAGAACGAATCGCGGCCGAATCGCTGACTCCCCTTTGAGTCCTGTTCCGTTCACGCAACATGTCGCGGCGCCCTGTGTTTGATTGCACTAGATGGAGTTTTGGGCTGCCGCACAAGCGACACTTCGGTGGCGGGTTCCTTAAAATTGGGGACGGCGCGGAGTCGAATCAGAATCGGTGAGGAGTCAAATGGATTCACGCCCCTCCGCCTGCTTCCCCGTCATGGCCGGGCCCCCAAACGCATTTTCGCGAAAACAACCCCATGCACAGTAGAAACGGCCCGTGGGCGGGTGGCGGGGTGACGGCGGGTAAGGTGTTGAGGCTGCGTGCAAAATCCCTCCGCTCGTTATTCCCTGGCGCGACGGAGTCGCGCGCCCGGAATCCATCAGGCCACAGGGCTTGTCTCGCCATGGATTCTCAGGTGCGCAATTGCGCACCGTAGTTCGCGCCAAGTGGCGCGCCCCGGAATGACGGAGGAATCGCAGCGCGGCCGTTACTGCGTCTTCGCAACCCGCGGCGGCTGGGCTGATGTGATGAAGCTTGTCGCCTCCAGCATCGCGGGCCCCAGCGGCGTCGGCACTTTCAGCC
>NZ_JBFUES010000813.1:0-3485 GCF_056403875.1 Bradyrhizobium sp. P2_E8 | reverse complement strand
GCTCTGCGCGCGCCTGCGCTGGACCAGCCAGCAGGTCGAGCAGGTAATCCTCCAGAATCTGCCGGGCCGTCTCGCAAGCGCGTTGCTCGGTCTCACCGAGGAGCGCAAGTTCGACTCCGGCAGCGGCACGCTCGTCATCACCCAGCAGGAGATCAGCGAGATGGTGGGGATGACGCGCGAGAGCATCAACAAGCAATTGCGCGCCTGGGCCGGACGCAACTGGGTCCGCCTCGAGCATGGCGCCATCGTCGTGCTCGATATCGATGCGCTGCGCGAGCTCGCCGAAAGCGGCCTCGGCGGCGAGTGATTGCGTTCGCTTAACCGTCGATGATGGCGACCGCGCGGATCCAGCCCGCGGAGGCGCGTTCGATCTTCACCGGAAGTATGAGACCGTGAAYCCGGCCGGGGGCAATTGATCGAGATTGTGCAGCTTATCGAGATGGCAATAGGCGATGTGCCGTCCCGCCTTGTGACCTTCCCAGATCAGACCGGCATCCTCTTGTCTCGGCATATTTCTTCGCGGTGTAGACGAACGGCGCGTCCCAGCTCCAGCCATCGGTGCCGGTCAGTCGCACGTCGCGCTCGAGCAGATACATGGTGGCCTCGTAACCCATGCCGCAACCGGAATTGACGTAGTCGGCCTGGCCGAATTTGGCGCCCGCGCTGGTGTTGACGACGACGATCTCCAGCGGCGACAGCGTGTGGCCGATGCGTTGAGCTCCTTTTCGACGTCGTCGGCGGTCACGACGTAACCATCCGGCAGGTGTCGGAAGTCGAGCTTCACGCCGGGTTGAAAGCACCATTCCAGCGGCACCTCGTCGATCGTCCATGACCGTTCGCCGCGGTTCGGGGCTGCACCGGTGGCGTCAAGTAACGCGCCGGAGAGCCGCCTCACGCCGGAGGACGGTCCTATTATTCCGGAAATCGGAAGTGTCTGCCGATGACCACCCCGAGGCAGCGCGTGATCGATCAATGCAAGTCCTGCATCGATCGATGCCGGATTTGGCTTGGACTCAGAATGCCACCCGCCCTAGGGACGATGTTGGCGACATCGCGCCGACGCTGCGCGTTCACCGGGAAGGGCGACCGTCTCGTCCGAACCTCCAAGCCGCAATCAATAGCGGTCGAGCACAAACCGAGAGGAACATCCATGGACACGACGAGCATCGTTCGCTCGCATCCGGCATCGGCCGATGGCGAGGCGCGATGGCAGGGAGCACTTGCCGCGCAGGCCCCCGCCCGGGGGAGCGCGATGAAGGCGGCATCTTCCGCGCCAGCGATCATGAAGCAGCCGAATCCGCTCGACTCCGCCGCGCAATCCTACCAAGGTGGTGCGTTTGTAACGCTTGACTTTACACCTGAAGTGGAGCGACCCAAGGCGGCGCGCAGCATTTGCCCGACAACGACATAATCAACTCAGGAGGAAGCCCAGATGAAGACACTCACCGGTATCATCGCAGCCGCTGTGCTGGCGGTCTCAGCGCCCTTGGCGACCGCACGCGATTTCCGCTCCGCCGACATCCATCCCGCCGATTATCCGACCGTCGAGGCCGTCAAGTTCATGGGCAAGCAGCTCGCGACGGCGAGCGGCGGCAAGCTCGGCGTGAAGGTGTTTCCCAACGGTGCCCTGGGCTCCGAGAAGGACACCATCGAGCAGCTCAAGATCGGCGCACTCGACATGATGCGAATCAACGCATCGCCGTTGAACAACTTCGTGCCTGAGACCATCGCGTTGTGCCTGCCCTTCGTCTTCCGGGATACGCAGCACATGCGCACGGTCCTTGACGGGCCGATCGGTGATGAGATCCTGGCAGCGATGGAGCCGGCGGGCCTGGTCGGCCTTGCCTATTACGACAGCGGCGCCCGCTCCATTTACACCGTCAAGGCCCCGGTCAAGTCGCTCGCGGACCTCRAGGGTCTGAAGATCCGCGTCCAGCAATCCGACCTGTGGGTTGGCATGATCCAGAGCCTCGGGGCCAACCCGACGCCGATGCCGTATGGCGAGGTCTATACCGCGCTCAAGACCGGTCTGGTGGACGCTGCCGAGAACAACTGGCCCTCCTACGAATCCTCGCGTCACTTCGAGGCCGCAAAGTTCTACAACGTCACCGAGCACTCGCTGGCGCCCGAAGTTCTCGTGATGTCGAAGAAGGTCTGGGACACGCTGAGCAAGGAGGATCAGGCGATGATCCGCAAGGCGGCCAAGGAATCGGTGCCCGTCATGCGCAAGCTCTGGGACGAGCGCGAGCAGGCGTCCCGCAAGACCGTCGAGGCTGCCGGCGTCCAGGTCGTCACGATCGCCAACAAGGCGGAATTCGTCGACGCGATGAAGCCGGTTTACGCCAAGTTCGCCGGTGACGAGAAGCTGCAGAGCCTCGTCAAGCGTATCCAGGACACGAAGTAAGGCCATAGCGTCGGGTCCGGCGTCGCCGCGAGGTGACACCGGACCCACGCAAGGAGAGGCGGGAATGACAGACCCACACGTCGCAAGCCACGAGCAGGACATAGCCGGACGCCCGTCCACCGGCCTGCTGTCGCGGATCAATGCCCCCGTTGCGCGCGCGGGYATGTATCTGTCCGTGACCGGCCTGCTGGTCATCGTCACCATCGTGTTCTACCAGGTGTTCGGGCGTTACGTGCTCAATTCCAGCCCGACCTGGACGGAGAACCTTGCGCTGGTCCTGATCYTGTACGTCACGCTGATCGGCGCCGCCGTCGGCGTGCGCGATGCCGGACACATCGGCATGGACAGTCTGCTGGTCATGCTTCCGGATAATGTGCGCGAGAAGATCGAGCTCGTGATCCACGTTCTGGTCGGCGTGTTCGGCATTGCGATGGCCTACAATGGCTGGATCCTCGGAGCGTCGGTCGGCACCGTGAAGATTCCCAATCTCGGCCTACCCGAGGTCATCCGCTACGTGCCGCTGATCGCCTCCGGCGTCCTGATCGTCTCCTTTTCAATCGAGCACATCATTGCTCTCCTGCGCGGCGAAGAGGTCGTCCCCTCATGGAATTGATCATTCTCGGCGCCTCCTTCTTCGGCTTCCTGATCCTCGGCGTCCCCGTCGCCTTCGCGATCGGCCTGTCGGCGATCTGCACCATCCTCTACGAAGGCCTGCCGGTCGCCGTCATCTTCCAGCAGATGATGTCGGGGATGAACATCTTCTCGTTCCTCGCCATTCCGTTCTTCGTCTTCAGCGGTGAGCTGATGCTGCATGGCGGCGTCGCCGACAAGATCGTGCAGCTCGCCAAGAATCTCGTCGGACACATCCGCGGCGGGCTCGGCATGTCGAACGTGGTCGCCTGCACGCTGTTCGGCGGCGTCTCCGGTTCGCCCGTGGCCGACGTGTCGGCGATGGGCGCGGTGATGATCCCGATGATGAAAAAGGAAGGTTTCGACACCGACTACGCCGTCAACGTCACCACCCACGCCTCGCTGGTCGGAGCCTTGATGCCGACCAGCCACAACATGATCATCTATGCGC
>NZ_JBFUES010000812.1:0-3486 GCF_056403875.1 Bradyrhizobium sp. P2_E8 | reverse complement strand
TCTCCTCGAAGAACATGTGCTCGGTGCGGCACAGGCCGATGCCTTCCGCACCGAACTTGATCGCGGTGCGCGCGTCGTCCGGCGTATCGCCATTGACGCGAACGCCGATCTTGCGGACCTGGTCGGCCCACTTCATCAGCGTGCCGAACTCGCCGGACAACTCCGGCTCGATCATCGGCATGCGGCCGGCGAGCACCTGGCCGAGCGAGCCGTCGATGGTGATGACGTCGCCGGTCTTGAAGGTGCGCGAGCCGATGCTCATGGTGCCGCGGCCGTAATCGACGCGGATGGTGCCGCAGCCGGAGACGCAGGGCTTGCCCATGCCGCGCGCGACCACCGCCGCATGCGAGGTCATGCCGCCGCGGGTGGTGAGGATGCCTTCGGCGGCGTGCATGCCGTGGATGTCCTCGGGGCTGGTCTCGATGCGGACCAGAATCACCTTGCGGCCGTCGGCCTGAAGCTTGGCCGCTTCGTCCGAGGAGAACACGATCTCGCCGGAGGCAGCACCGGGCGAAGCCGGCAGGCCCGTCGCGATCACGTCGCGCTTGGCGTTGGGATCGATGGTCGGATGCAGCAGCTGATCGAGCGAGGCCGGATCGATCCGCGTCACCGCTTCCTTCTTGGTGATCAGCCCCTCATTGGCGAGCTCGACCGCGATGCGCAGCGCCGCCTTGGCGGTGCGCTTGCCGCCGCGGGTCTGGAGCATCCACAGCTTGCCCTGCTCGACCGTGAACTCCATGTCCTGCATGTCGCGGTAGTGCTTCTCGAGCAGCGTGTAGATCCGCGTCAGCTCCTTGAAGGCCTCCGGCATCGCCGCTTCCATCGACGCCTTGTCGGAGCCCGACTCTTTCCGCGCTTCCTCGGTGATGTCCTGCGGCGTGCGGATGCCCGCCACCACGTCCTCGCCTTGCGCGTTGATCAGGAACTCGCCGTAGAGCTTGCTCTCGCCGGTCGAGGGATTGCGCGTGAAGGCGACGCCGGTTGCCGACGTATCGCCCATGTTGCCGAACACCATGGCCTGCACGTTGACCGCGGTGCCCCAGGATTCCGGAATGTCGTGCAGCTTGCGGTAGGTCACCGCGCGCGCGTTCATCCAGGATGAAAACACAGCGCCGATCGCGCCCCAGAGCTGGTCGTGCGGATCCTGCGGAAAATCCTTCCCGGTCTCGCGGGCGACCGCGTCCTTGTACTTGCCGACGAGCTCGACCCAATCCTCCGCCGACAGGTCGGTGTCGAGCGTGTAGCCCTGGCTGTCCTTGAAGGTGTCGAGGATTTCCTCGAAGTGATGATGCTCGAAGCCGAGCACCACGTCGGAATACATGGTGATGAAGCGGCGATAGCTGTCATAGGCGAAGCGGCGGTCGCCGGACAGTTCCGAGAGCGCTTCCACGGTCTCGTCGTTGAGGCCGAGATTGAGCACGGTGTCCATCATGCCCGGCATCGAGGCGCGCGCGCCGGAGCGCACGGAGACGAGCAGCGGGTTCCTGGTGTCGCCGAACACCTTGCCGGTCAACTTGCCGACATGGTCGAGCGCCTTCTCAACCTGCGACTGCAACTCCTTCGGGTAGGTCTTGCCGTGTGCGTAGAAGTAGGTGCAGACCGAGGTCGGGATGGTGAAACCGGGAGGCACCGGCAGACCGAGATTGGCCATCTCGGCGAGGTTGGCGCCCTTGCCGCCGAGCAGGTCGCGCATCTCCGTCCGGCCCTCGGCCTTGCCGTCACCGAACGTGAACACCCATTTGCCGGCCTTGGCCGAAGCTGGCGCGGCCTTGGCTGGCGCAGCCTTGCTCGGTGCGGGCTTCAGAGCGACCTTGGCGGCGGCCTTCGGCGCAACCGGCTTGGTCGCAGCCTTTACGACAGACTTGGCGGCGGGCTTCGCAGCCGACTTGGCCACGGGTTTGGCAACCGGCTTCGAAGCGCTCTTGGGAAGCGCCTTGCGGGCCGCCGGCGCGGCTTTCGCCTTGGCGGAGGACTTTGATTTCGCTGGTATTTTCTTAGGCTTCGAGGCGGCTTTGGCCATAGCTTGCACACAACCTGCGAGAGGAAAGGGAAATCGCGCGCCTTACACCACTTTGGGCAGGCCCGCGCAAGTCGAAGAGTTCCGGAAAATGAAGGCCTAGAGATGGAGCCACTTCAACAATCCGAGCCCGATCGCACCATTTATGATGAGAAAGATCGCGACGATGAGGTTGAGAAGCCGCGGCATGATCAGGATGAGCACGCCCGCAATCAACGACAGGATCGGCGAAATGTGGGCGACGGTGATGTGCATGAATTATCTTTCCGTGGAGGTGGGGCGAATCGCGGGCGGATCATAGCGGACCCGGTTCCGCGGGTAGAGACGCACTAGGGGTCGCACGAGTTCCGGGCTTCGCGAAAACTGCCCAAAAATGCCGCGAATGCGGCAAGGCATTTTCCGGAACATCGCGCGCGTCGCAGCATTGGCAACCGGTCGCGCCATTGGCGCCGGCTAAAATCATGTCGAAGGAGTTGCCCATGCGGAACAGGATTCTCGCTCTCGCCGCGCTTGGCGTCGCGCTCGGTGCGCCGGTTGCGGCACAGGCGCAAACAGGCATTACGGTTGGACGCGCGCCCGTCGTGGTCGACAGCGGCCCGACGATTGCGGTCGAACAGCGGCCAGCCTTCCGCGATTATGTCGTCGAACAACGTGTGCCGGCCTTCCGCATTCCGGATCGCGTGGTGGTCGGAGCCACGTTACCGGAGAGCGGCGTGACCTATTATGACGTGCCGCAACGTTTCGGCGCCACCACCTATCGCTACACCGTCGTGAACGGCGAGACCGTGCTGGTCGAGCCGCGCTCGCGGCGCATCGTCGAGGTGCTGGACTAGATCCTCGACGGACACGTTCCTTCGAGCGAACCGGTATCCACTTCGCTCGAAAACGCATCGTTCAACTCGATGTCCGGCGCGTCAAATCAGGCTGACGCGTGCAGTGTTAAATCGGACATCAGGCCCCGCCCGGTCTCCCCCCTCCGGGTGGGGCTTTTTTGCGCGGTCTCGTGTCCCGGACGCGACGCAGCGCATAGCGGTGCGGCGCAGAGCCGGGACCCAGGAGCTCCGAACACGCCGCGCCATGGGCCCCGGCTCTGCAGCGCACCGCTGAAGAAGCGCGCTGCGCTGCRTCCGGGGCACGGGAGCCCTAATCCTGGATCTTCGAAAAATCCGCGACCGCACGCGTGGCGCTGCGGATCTCGTTCAGCAGCTTCAGGCGGTTCTCGCGCACCTTCGGATCGTCGTCGTTGACGCGGACCTTGTCGAAGAACGCATCCACCGGCGGGCGCAGCTTCGCCATCGCGCTCATCGCGGCGGCAAAGTCCTCCTTGGCGACGGCAGCGCTTGCTTCCGCCTGCACCTCGCCGATCGCCTTGGCCAGCGCCTTCTCCTCGCCGAGGCTGTAGAGCGCAGCATCGGGCGCACCGTCGAACGTGCGCTTGTCCTTCTTCTCCTCGATCGAGAGGATGTTGC
>NZ_JBFUES010000811.1:0-3491 GCF_056403875.1 Bradyrhizobium sp. P2_E8 | reverse complement strand
GGCCGAGCCTCTGTCGGCGTTTCTTGGCAACGCCGCCCCCCCTGCTGCTCCGGCGATCAATTTCGTGCAGCCGTTGACGCCCACTGATGAGAGGAAGTCGCCTGAGTTCTTCAATATCCTGAGCTTCATCCTTCAGTTCTGCCCGACCGATCCGTCCGAGACCGAACTGATCGCACGCTTCGCCAAACTCAACATTGGGGCCGGAAAGACGCTGGATGTCAGCAAGGTCTCTCCTGAAATGAAAACCGCCATAGAGCAAGGAATGGCGGACGCTTGGAATGCACTTGCTGAATTAGAGAAACAAAAGATTGACACAGGCCAAGTGACCTCCGGCGACGTCTTTGGAACGCGCGCGTATCTAAAAAACAACTACCTCTACAGGATGGCAGGCGCGGTTCTCGGCATCGGCGGTAATTCAAAGCAGGAGGCGATGTATCCTGTCTACGCCATCGACGCCGCTGGACAAAAGCTCAATGGCGCTAACAAGTACACCCTGCATTTCGCCCCGGGGCAGTTACCCCCGGTCAATGCCTTCTGGTCTTTGACGATGTATGAGTTGCCACAGAGCTTGCTCGTCGCCAATGAGATCAACCGCTACTTGATCAATTCACCAATGCTGCCGCAGTTGAGCAAGAACGCCGATGGCAGCCTTACCCTCTATGTGCAGAACGAGACACCGGGTAAGGACAAGGAGCCGAACTGGCTGCCTGCGCCCAAGGGCCCTTTCATTGCTTTCATGCGCCTCTATTGGCCTAAGGAAGCGGCGCTGGATGGCACGTGGAAGCATCCACTGATGACGAAGACATAATAGAGTGCGAACTGGCGACGCCACGCTGTTCGCCTAAGACCCACTGGCTTTTGGATGTCCGCCGTGGGTCAAAAGCTGCGGTAGGCCCTAAGCTGAACCGACGCCCGTTTTCCCTTGAGAGCGGACATGGGACAGGCTCGAGCGAGTTCGGCTAAGGGCCAATTACAGATCTTGGCCGCGAACCGATGCACGGATATCCTTCAGGTTGCAATCCGCTTCAGTCCCGATCTTCCTTAATGATAGGAATTTGTCATGACAAATAGTGGAATTACCCGCCGTCGCATCCTTCGCAGTGCTGCAACCGGCGGTCTCGCGGCTGCAGCGGCCACAGGGGCGGTCGGTGCCGCCCGCGCGCAATCGGGGCGAAAGACCTTTGTCTTTGTCAGCGGGGCTTTTTGCGGTGGCTGGATATGGCGCCAGGTCACTGACCGGCTCGAACAGGGCGGCCATAAAGTGTTCGCTCCGTCACTCACGGGTTTAGCCGAGCGCTCGCATTTGCTGAGCAAGGACGTCAATCTGGACACCCACATCGCCGACGTCGTCAACCTGATCAAATGGGAAAGTCTCGAGAACGTCTGCCTTGTGGCGTGGTCCTATGCAGGTTTTGTAGGCTCGGGCGCACTCGAAAGCATCGGCGATCGCATCTCGTCGGCTGTATGGCTTGATGCCTTTATTCCGGCCGACGGACAAAGGGTGGCGGACTACGCAGCCGAGCCGGTCCGCAAAGGCATACAAATGGCCATTGACAAGGGCGAAGCGGGCGTTCGCGGATCGGCGCATTATCCGGCCAGTGTTGTTGCCGAACGCGATCGGGCGTTCGCTGAGTCTAAAGTTACTCCACATCCAGTCGGCACCTATCTCCAGCAGATCAAGGTTTCCGGCGCGCTCCAAAAGGTGGCGAAGAAGACATACATCCGCCTCCCAAAATTTCCACAGCCACCCTTTGATAAGGCCCTAGCAGACTGCAAGAGCGACAAGTCTTGGGCCACATTCGAACTGCCGGACGTCGGGCACATGGCCATGCTCGATGCACCAGACCGCGTGAGCGAGTTGATGCTGCAAGCCGCGTGAGATCGACCTCCCCATAACCTAAGGTGCAGACATCACGCCGGAGTACGTTATGTCCGCCTTGGGTCAAAAGCTGCGGTAGACCCTGAGCTGAACCGACGCCCGGTTTTCCCTTGAGAGCGGACATGGGACAGGCTCGAGCGAGTTCGGCTAAGGGCCGCAGGCGGACCCACATCAACGACCACGCAGGGTTTTTGCTTCCGGCAATAAGCAACGGAAGCGGGAAGCCGTCCGTCTCGATGGCCAGCCGAGGGCAATGCTGCCCCCGGCCGGTGCGCAACCATGCCAGGCTACTTCGCGTCCTGCACGGCGCGATTTGCATCGGCCAGCTTCTTCTCGTCCTCCGCCGTCAACTTCGGTGGCTCTACGGCGATGGTCACCTTGTTGATCTTGCCTGTGAACATGAACGGGACTTGATAGTCGCGATCATCAATCGGCGTACCGGTTTTCGAGCCGACGTCGAAGGTTTCGTCGACCGGTAGAATCAACGGCACGGTGCGTTCCATTTTTTGCGTCGCAACGACCTTACCGTCCACAGCCAATGTGCCGGTGCCGCTACGGCCGATGCCGCTCATGTTGTTGAAGGCAAGCGTAGCGAAACCGAGACCGTCGTATTTGAAGTCGAACGCGATGGTGTGCTTGCCGGGCGAAAGCGCTTGCTGGCCTTCCCAGCGGATGCGGCCGAGACCAAGCAAGTTCCAGGTGAGGACGGGCTTGCCCTTCAGAAGGTACAACCCATAGCCACCGAACCGCCCGCCTTGAGTGACGATCGCCCCCTCGCCGCCTCCTTGCGGCACCTCGACATCCGCGGTGATGCTGTAGGATGTGTTGAGGAGTTGCGGCGCCACTGGGCCTGGCAGGCCGGTTATCGGCGTCGAGTAGGTAAACTCCTTCCGTCCCGCTGTTACCGAGGGACGCGGCGAAGCCAGCCGCGTCGCCGCCGACGCATCCAGCGGCAACACCTGGTATTTGGCGAACTCGCCGAACATCAGGTCCCTCATCTCCTGCACTTTGCGCGGATTGGCGGCCGCGACATCGGCGGTCTGCGACCAATCCTTGCCCACTTCATACAGCTCGAACTTGAAGGCGCTGGCGGGATCGTCGACCGCCTTGCCAGCCAGATCCCACGGCGCACGAATCGGAACCGCACTCAGCATCCAGCCGTCGTTGTACAGACCCTGCACGCCCATCATCTCGAAGTACTGTGTCCGATGCCGCGTCGGGACATCGGCGTTCGCCTTGTCAAAGGTGTAGGCAAGACTGACGCCCTCGATCGGCTTTTGCGCGATGCCGTCGACCATGACCGGTGCGGGAATGCCCGTAGCCTCCAGGATCGTCGGCACGACGTCGATCACATGGTGGAACTGCCAGCGAATGCCGCCCTTGTCGGCGATACGCGCGGGCCAGGAGATCGCCATGCCGTTGCGCGTGCCGCCGAAATATGACGGAATCTGCTTCGTCCACTTGAATGGCGTGTCAAACGCCCAGGCCCACGGAACCGCATAATGCGGGTACGTTTCGTTACTGCCCCAAGCATCGAAGAACTTCAGATTTTCGGCGACCGTTGGATTGATGCCGTTAAACGGTACGAGTTCGGCGAACGTACCGTTCACCG
>NZ_JBFUES010000810.1:0-3495 GCF_056403875.1 Bradyrhizobium sp. P2_E8 | reverse complement strand
ACCCAGCAGAAGGCCGGGTAGAACGCGACCGCGAGCACGCCGCTCCAGGCCAGGATCGGCACGAACGGGCGGATGATCAGGAAGGTCCAGATGATCAGCAGGGCGAGCAGGCCGAGCCGGATCACGAGCTGGATGATGTCCTCTCCCGTCAGGAGCTGACGGAGACTTTTCACGGGCACGACCTTCCTTGCGGCATCGACGCGGGTTCCGGCTCTTGCACGGGCACGCCGTTATTGCCAGCCCCGGGCCGGGCGTCAAGACGAGGCGGGCTCGCGCCCGGCCCCGTACCCGGGACACATGACCGGGACAAGCGGCCTGACCAGACCTGCGATTGATCCTGCGGCGACGCCGGCGCGGCTAGAAGTGGTAGTTCACGCCCACCGTTCCGGTCTGGATGTTCAGCTTCACGTTGGCGGGCGTCGCCACCAGATTGCCTGTCGTCACCGGCTGTTCGGTGATCGCGCCAAAGCTCATGTAGTTGTACTCGGCCCTCACCGACCAGTTCGGCATGAACATCCACTCGACGCCGCCGCCGGCGAGCCAGCCGGTGCGGTTGAAGCTGCCCGAGGMGGAACCGGCGAGCGCGCCGGCAAGGCCATTGTTCACGTAGTATTTGTCCCGGGTGAAGGCCGCACCGCCCTTGGCGTAGAGCAGCACGCGGTCGAAGGCGACGCCGAAGCGGCCGGCCACCGTGGCGATATAGTCGTTCTTCAACGAGAAGATGAAGCCGGCGCCGCCGCCGAACGGGCTGTTGCTGGAGAGCGTGACGCTGGACCAGGCGCCGGTGCCCTCAAGGCCCAGCACGACATTGCTGATCTGGTAGTTGCCGCCGATCTGGCCGCCGACCACGCCGCCGCTGGCCGTGACCGAGCTCCAGGTCGCCGTCGGATCGGCCGGATCGATACCGGTCCACCTGCTCCAGGCGCCGCCACCATGCGCGCCGATGTAGAAGCCGGTCCAGCTGAAGATTTGAGCCGCCACCGGCGCCTTCACCGGCGCGGGCCCGATGATATCCGCGGCGAATGCCGGCGTTGCCAGCGACAACAGCGCAGCCGTCAAAACGAGCTTCGTCCCCATGATCTCACCCCCCATTGATGCGCCTTCCAACCGAGGCGACCCGGGTGAAATCTAGCTGCCGGATCAGGCGCGCGCTTGGACCCGTCGGCGGCACGACTTGGACTGACCGGCGCTCCGCGACCCGGGAAAATCCTGCAAGATCTGCGTCCGAAGACGGGTTTGGCTAACGGTGATTAACCGGATTTCCGCCGACCGGTTTACGCCGGTGCAAAGGCTCGCTCGTACCCTTCTCGCCAAGCATCTGGGGACACTGAGTTTGCAATGGCCAACAGCATCTGGACGACCGAAGAATTCACCTGCGCGGGTTGCAGCATGAACTACACCGCGACAAGGGAAGAGCACAGCGAGGCGCATTCCGGCAGCTTCAAGTGCAGAATCTGCAGCGGCGTGGTGCACGCATGGTCCGGCAAGCATCACTTCTTCGGCTGGCAAGCCGTGAAGACGAAGCCGCCGGTATTCGGCCGGCGCTGGGCCGGCGTCGGCTGGTAGGCGACAGCCTTACAGGTGTGTCTTAGCCCGGTTGGAGCGCAGCGCAATCCGGGACCGCTGTCGCCGCATTGCACGACCTCCCCGGATTGCGCTGCGCTCCATCGGGGTTACGAGACCCTCGTAAAACACTCCGGCCTTGCCTCGCTGTCATTGCCCGCGCAGCGCTTAGTCCGGAGACATGGCTGCCCCCTGTTCGGACACATCACTGACAGGTTGGCGGCAGGTCAAGTCGATCGATGCGACCTGCCAGCTTGCGAAGACGGCCGCGAGAGCGCGAAGGTGCGTCCAGTGTTTGAAGAATCGGATCGAGGTTATCCGTGCCCGGACGCAGCGCAGCGTCTCTTCGACGGTGCGCTGCTGAGCCGGGGCCCATCTTTCAGAGCCCTCGCTGAGCATGGCTCCCGGCTCTGCGCCGCAACGTGAAGGACGTTGCAGCGCGTCCGGGACACGAGACTGAGCGAGCCGCGACTTCTGCTACGCCGCGTCGCCGGCTAAACTTCCCTTCCCCGCAATCGAAGCCGACACGCAATGACCGCACCCTTCGTTCCCCAGATCGCCCTCTATCGCAACTGGCTCGCCGCGCAGCGCGGCCTCAGCTTCGGCAGCTACGAAGAGATGCGGCAATGGTCGGTGCGCGATCTCGACGGTTTCTGGCGCAGCATCTGGGATTATTACGATCTGCAATCGCCGACGCCGTTTGCGGCGGTGATCACCGAGCGCAAGATGCCCGGCGCGGTCTGGTTTCCCGGCGCACAGGTCAACTATGCCCGGCAGGTGTTCCGGCATGTCGAGGCGGCCGACGCCGCCGGTCTGCCCGCGATCGTCAGCGGCGGCGAGGACGGCAGGCTGAGGGAAACGAGCTGGCCGGAGCTGCGGCGCAAGGCGGCCGCGCTCGCGCTGCATCTGAAGGATAACGGCATCAGGCCCGGCGACCGCGTTGCGGCCTATCTGCCCAACATCCCCGAGACCATCATCGCGTTTCTCGCGACCGCCAGCTTAGGTGCGGTCTGGAGCGTCTGCGCACCCGACATGGCCGCGCCCGCCGTGATCGACCGCTTCAAGCAGATCGAGCCAAAAGTGCTGATCACCTGCGACGCCGTCACCTATGCCGGGCGGCAGCACGACCGGCGCGACATCGTCGCCGAGCTGCGGCGATCGCTGCCCACGGTCGAGCATGTCATCCTGCACAGCGAGGCTGATGCTGCCGCCGCACCTGATGCCGTGCTCTCCGAGATTGTCGCAAGGACCAGCGCTGCGATCGACGCGTTCGAGCCGGCCTGGCTGCCGTTCGATCATCCGCTCTGGATCGTCTATTCCAGCGGCACCACCGGCCTGCCCAAGCCGATCGTGCACGGCCATGGCGGCATCGTCATCGTGGTGCTCGCGCTGCTCGGCCTGCACAACGACATCGGCTGCTCCTATCACCAGAATTCCTTCGGCGAGCGCTATCACTGGTACTCTTCGACCGGCTGGATCATGTGGAATTCGCAAGTCGGCGGCCTGCTCAGCGGCACCACCTGCTGCATCTTCGACGGCAGCCCCGGCGGCACGAAGGACAAGCCGGACTGGACCACGCTGTGGCGCTTCGTGGCGCAGTCGAAGGCGACCTTCTTCGGCGCGGGCGCGGCGTTCTTCGCCAACTGCGCCAAGGCCGAAATCGATCTCGCCGCCGCCGGCGATCTGTCGCGGCTGCGCTGCCTTGGCTCGACCGGCTCGCCGCTCAGCGCCGACACGCAAGCCTGGTTCAACGACCGCTTCGCCGCACTGTCGAAGACCAATGGCAGCAAGGCGCAGGCGGACATCTGGTGGGCGAACATTTCCGGCGGCACCGATTTCGCCGGCGCGTTCATCGGCGGCAACCGCGAATTACCGCAGACGCCCGGCGCGATGCAGTGCCGCCTGCTCGGCGCCGCCGTCGAAGCCTTCAGC
>NZ_JBFUES010000809.1:0-3497 GCF_056403875.1 Bradyrhizobium sp. P2_E8 | reverse complement strand
AGTTCGAGGGATCGGTGATGGCGGTGCGCAGGATCACGCCGCGCGCGCCCGGCGTCGCGGCCATGTTCACCGTCTCGATGTCTTCCTCGTTGGTACCGACATTGCCGATATGCGGGAAGGTGAAGGTGATGAGCTGGCCGGCATAGGAGGGATCGGTGAGGATCTCCTCATAGCCGGTCATCGCGGTGTTGAAGCAGACTTCACCGACGGCATGGCCTTCGGCGCCGAGACCGAAGCCTTCGAGCACCGTGCCATCGGCGAGCACGAGGAGCGCGGTCGGTTTATGGTCCGGCCAAGCGGGATCGTTGTCATGTTGTGTCATGAGCGCGTTTCATAGTCTGCCCACGCGCCTCCGTCAAAGCGGGAGAGGCCCGATTCACATGCGTTTTTGCATATTTGACAGCCCGTCCCGGGTACTTAAGCTTGGCCGCACAATTTCCGGCAAATCCAGGGGCTTTCGAGGCAATAATGGACCAGATCACCCCGCTTCTGCTGGTTCCGGGGCTGGCCTCCTCGGCCCGGATCTATGCCCCTGTCATCCCGGCGCTGTGGCGGTTCGGCCCGGTGATGGTCGCCAACCATATCCGCGATGACAGCATGGCGGCGATCGCCCGCCGGGTGCTGAGCGAGGCCCCGCCGCGCTTTGCGCTCGCCGGCCATTCCATGGGCGGCTACATCGCGCTGGAGATCATGCGCCAGGCGCCCGAGCGGGTCTTGAGGCTCGCGTTGATCAACACCCAGGCCCGGCCCGATACGCCGGAGGCGACCCAGCGCCGCCGCGTCCTGATGGAGCGGGCGAAGCGCGGGGAGTTGCGTGCCGCGCGCGAGGAGATGTTTCCGGAGCTGGTGCATCCCTCGCGCCGCGACGATTCCGACATTCGCCGGCTCATGCACGAGCAGGGCGATGACGTCGGCGTCGAAGGCTATCTGCGGCAGCAGGCCGCGATCATCGCGCGGGTCGACTCGCGGCCGACGCTTTCAGCCATCAAGTGTCCGACATTGGTGATGACGGGCGACGCAGATAACACGATCCCGAATGCGTTTTCGAAGGAGATGGCTGAGAGCATCGCTGGTGCAAGGCTCGTGATCCTCGAACGCTGCGGGCATCTGCCGCAACCGGAACAGCCGGAAGCCACGGTGCGGGTGCTCTCCGAATGGCTCGCGAGCTAGGCGCTCATCCGCAATAAGCGGCCTTGGTCCATAGCGGCAGGAGGAAGAAGCTCACCATGGCAACATCGACCACGTAAAGGACGCGCCGGGCCTTCTCCGAGATCGGATTCGTCGAGTGCTCACCCTCGTAGACCACGAGCGGATCGAACCTCGTCTCMCAGCCGAGCTTGTACGTGAGCAGCGAAATGAAGTCGTAGACTGGCAGGTACAGCAGAAGGATCAGAAAGAGCCCGTTCACGGCGATGGCGAGCCAGGACGAGCTGGTTTCGCCCGTGAATCCCGGAAGCCTGCCGCAGGTATAGGGGCCGAAACGGCTTGCCCAGAGCACCACAAGGCAGACCGCCAACATGGCGAGATGCTTTCCGGTCTTCATGCAAGCACCTATATAGACTCCAAATCTTGTTGTAGACCATGAGTCTTTCCGGACTGTTTCCAAACGAGGCGATCATGCTGCGCGACGACATCAACAATGCGGTCAAGGAGGCCATGAAGGCCAAGGACGAGCGCAAGCTGTCCACGCTGCGCATGGTCAACTCGACCTTCAAGAACGCCGACATCGAGGCCCGAGGCAACGGCAAGCCGCCGCTGCCGGACGCCGACCTGCTCGCCGTGCTGCAGAAGATGATCAAGCAGCGCCAGGAATCAGTCGAGCTCTACGACAAGGGCGGCCGCGCCGAGCTCGCCCAGCAGGAGCGCGAGGAGATCGCGGTGATCTCGGCCTACCTGCCGAAGCAGATGTCCGAGGACGAGGTGAAGAAGGCGATCGCGGACGCGATCGCCGAAACCGGCGCCGCCGGCATGAAGGACATGGGCAAGGTGATCGCGATCCTGCGGGCGAAGTACGCCGGCCAGATGGATTTCGGCAAGGCGAGCGGATTGGTGAAGGCCGCGCTGTCGGGCTAGCCGTCATTCCGGGGCGACGCGAAGCGTCGAGCCCGGAATCCATCAGGCCGCCAGCTCTGTTGCGAAATGGATTCCGGGCTCGTGCTTCGCACGCCCCGGAATGACGAGAAAAGATGGGGAGGCCGCCGATGAGCGCCGTCAAACCGTTCCGCATCACCATCAGCGACGACATCCTCACCGATCTCAAATCGCGCCTTGCCCGCACGCGCTGGCCCGAGGCTGAACTCGTCGACGACTGGAGCCAGGGCGCGCCGCTGAAATGGATCCGCGAGATCTGCACCTATTGGGCTGATGGCTACGACTGGCGCGCCCGCGAAGCCAAGCTCAACCGCTTCGATCAATACACGACCGAGATCGACGGGCTCGATATCCACTTCCTGCATGCGCGTTCGCAGCAGCCGGCCGCGCTGCCGCTGATCATCACCCATGGCTGGCCCGGCTCGATCGTGGAATTCCAGAAGGTGATCGCGCCGCTGGTCGATCCCGCCGCACATGGCGGCAATCCCGCGGATGCGTTCCACGTGATCTGCCCTTCGCTGCCGGGCTTCGGCTTCTCCGCCAAGCCGAAGACCACCGGCTGGGGCGTCGACCGCATCGCCGCGACCTGGGCCAAGCTGATGGACAGGCTCGGCTACGCGCGCTACGGCGCGCAAGGCGGCGACTGGGGCTCGGCGGTGACGACCTCGCTGGGCGCGCAGGACGCCCGGCATTGCGCCGGCATCCACATCACGCTCGCCTTCAACGCGGCGCCGAAGGTCGAGGGTGAGCCGACGCCGGAGGAGAAGCGCGCACTCGCCGGCCTCAAGCATTATGTCGATCTCGATTCCGGTTATTCCAGGCAGCAATCGACGCGGCCGCAGACGCTCGGCTACGGCTTGACGGATTCGCCGAGCGGGCAGGCGGCCTGGATCCTCGAAAAGTTCTGGGCCTGGACCGATTGCAACGGCCATCCCGAGAACATCTTCACCAGGGACGAACTGCTCGACAACGTCATGCTGTATTGGGCGACGGAGACGGCGACATCGTCGGCGCGGCTCTACTGGGAAAGCTTTGGCAAGCGACGCACGACGCCTGAGGTCGGCGTGCCGACCGGTGTCGCCGTGTTCCCGAAGGAGATCATCACGCCGGTGCGGCGCTGGATGGAGCCCAATTTTCACAACATCACGCATTGGAGCGAGATGGAGAAGGGCGGCCATTTCGCCGCTTTCGAGCAACCGGGACTGTTCGTGCGCGACGTCAGGAAGTTCTTCGCGACCGTGCGGTAACTCTCTCGCGGTCATTCCGGGGCGCCCAAAGGGCGAACCCGGAATCTCGAGATTCCGGGTTCGCCCTTTGGGCGCCGCGGTAACTCTCTCGCGGTCATTCCGGGGCGCCCAAAGGGCGAACCCGGAATCTCGAGATTCCGGGTTCGCCCTTTGGGCGCC
>NZ_JBFUES010000808.1:0-3502 GCF_056403875.1 Bradyrhizobium sp. P2_E8 | reverse complement strand
CGCCCGGCACCTCCCACGGCACCCGGTCGAACGGGCGGAGCGCCACGGTCACGCCGAGCACGAACAGCGCGGTCGGGGCGGCGGCGTTCTGGAGGAAGGTGATGGTGCGGTCGAGCGCGACCGGCAGCTCGATATGCAGCGCTGCCACCGCCGCGCCAAAACAGGCCGACATGATCAGCGGGTTGAGCACGATCTGCTTCAGCACCACGCCGAAGGCGTGCACGATCGAGGGATGATCGCGGTCGGAGAGTTCGATCAGGAGCGGCACGATCGTGAACAGGAAGATGCTGTCGCAGCAGAAGATCAGCGCGGTCGGCGCCGACGCCTTCGTCCCGAGCACGGCGAGCGCCAGCCCCGGCCCCATATAGCCGATATTGCCGTAACCGCCAGAGAGCCCTGCCAGCGTCGCCTCGCGCAGCGTCAGGCGGCCGAGAACCTTGCCGACGACCAGCGCCAGCGCGAACGCCGTAACCGTCGACAGCGTGGTCGCCACCAGGAACGGCGGGTTGTTCAGCTCCGCAAACGGGGTCTTCGACATGATCGCGAACAGCAGCGCCGGCAGCGACACGTAGAGCAGGAAAAAGTTCATCCAGGCCAGGCCCGTTTCCGGCAGCGCCTTGACCTTGCCGCAGGCAAATCCGACGAAGATTAAGCCGAAATAAGGTAATGCCAGATTGAGGATATCGGCCATTTCTAAGGTTTTTTCTGAAGACTTGAGGGCTATCCGCCCCCTAGGCGAGCATTAATTCCAGGTGAGGCCACTAGCATCGGCCACAATCCTGGTCTATCGACGGTGAATGATTAAAGCGCGGACCGCGAAATTCCAGATCGGACAGGTCGTTCGCCACCGGATCTTCTCGTTCCGGGGCGTGATTTTCGACATCGATCCGGAATTCAACAACACCGAGGAGTGGTGGCTGTCGATCCCCGAGGAGGTGCGGCCCCACAAGGATCAGCCGTTCTACCATCTGCTCGCGGAGAACGCGGAATCGGAATACGTCGCCTATGTGTCCGAGCAGAATCTGTTGCCCGACGAGTCGGGCGAGCCGATCCGGCACTCGCAGGTCGCCGAGATCTTCATCAAGGACAAGGGCGGCGGCTACCGTCCGCGCAATCCGTCGCTGAACTGAGTCGAGCCGCCGGCAACGCGGCCAATAAAAAAGGCGCTCGACGTGAGCGCCTTTTTCATGTCCGGKATCTGGTCCCGATTATTTCTGGCCGGCCGGAGCCGCACCGGGCGCAGCGCCGCTTTGCTCGAGCTTCTTGCGCTGCTCGTCGGCCTTCTTCTGAAGCTCTTCCTGGAGCTTCTTCTGGGTTTCCTCGAACACCTTCGGATCGGTCGGCGGACYGTCATAGGCCTTCTGGAATTCGCCAGCGAGCGGCAGCGGCAGGGTCAGCGGCGCGCCGTTGGCGTTGATCGCCTGGACGACGAGATTCTGGCCCTTCTTCATGTTGGCGATGAGCTCGGGCGTCGCTTCGTAGTCCGACATGCAGCCGTTCTGGAAGCAGATCACGTACGGGCTCTGCAGCGGCGCATTGCTGTCCACGATGATGCGGGTGCCGTGCACGAGCTGCATGCCGAGCGGCAGCGTCACGCGCAGGATCTTCTTCGGTTCGCCTTCCGGCTCGATGATCACGGCGGCGATGACCGGCTGGCCCGACTCGATGCGGCCGTCCTTGCCGGTGAAGCAGACCTGCTTGGCGTTGGCGTCCTGGCCCTTGAGGCAGAACTTGGTCCAGGGGGCGTAGATCAGCTGGATCTGCTGATCGGCCGGCTGGGCTGCGCCCTGCTGCGGGGCGCCCGGCGCCGGGGCCTGCTGGGCCTGCGGCGAGGCCGCCGGCGCGGGAGCCTTGGGGGCAGCCTTCGGCGGAGCGGCCTTCGGGGCCGGAGCTGCCGCCTTGGGCGCGCCGGGGGCCGGCGTCGGGGTCTGGGCCTCGGCGGCAAACGGGACGGCCAACACCGTCGCCGTCAACAAGGCGAGAAGTCGCCCGCGCGGCCGGACGGACGCGGCCAAGTAACGTAAATTCATTGCGGAAAACCCTTTCTGAACGGGAAGTGCCCGAACCGCTCCGAAGCGCCGAACCTGGCCGCCTTGGGCGCGGCTCTCTCCCCGTCAATTGAGGCGGATAAGTGACGGGCTCGACGCTCTTGCGCGATTGCCCGCCTTCTTAACGTGGCCGACGAAAAGATCAATGCCGACAACCGTCTTTGGCCGCCCTGGCGCCAGCGYCCCACCAAATTCCCTGTGATAGGATTCAGGTCCGCCGGTCCTCGAATCAACGTGTGCCGATGTTCATGTTCCAGCGCCTGCTCGAGGGCCCCGGCATCCGCCATTGCATCATCCTCGCCTCGGTCCTCGTTATGGCCCTCGCCGCCGGGCTGCCGGCAAGCGCGCGGGCCGAGGAGGCCCATGCCATCGCCATGCATGGCAAGCCGGCGATGCCCGCCGGTTTCACCCACATGCCCTACGCCAATCCCGATGCCCCCAAAGGCGGCCGACTGACCTGGGGCATGCTCGGCACCTTCGACAGCCTCAATCCCTTCATCGTGAAGGGACTGGCCGTGCAGCAGATGCGCAGCTACGTGGTCGAGAGCCTGCTTGCGCGCGGCCAGGATGAACCGTTCACGCTCTATGGCCTGCTCGCCAAATCGGTCGAGACCGACGATGCGCGGAGCTATGTCACGTTCCGCCTCGATCCCCGCGCCCGCTTCTCCGACGGCAAGCCGGTACTCGCCGAGGACGTGCTGTTCTCCTGGCAGCTTTTGCGCGACCACGGCCGCCCGAACCTTCGGCAGTACTATGCCAAGGTTGCCAGGGCCGAGGCGCCCGATCCCCTCACCGTCCGCTTCGACCTCGCCGGCGCCAATGACCGGGAACTGCCGCTGATCCTCGGCCTGATGCCGATCCTGCCGAAGCACGCGGTCGATGTCGCGACCTTCGAGGAGACGACGCTGACGGGGCCGGTCGGCTCGGGCCCGTATCGGGTCGCCGCGGTGAAGCCCGGCGCCAGCGTGACACTCATGCGCAATCCCGACTATTGGGGCCGCGACCTCGCCGTCAATCGCGGCCTCTACAATTTCGACGAGATCAGGCTCGACTATTTCCGTGAGGCCAACGGCCAGTTCGAGGCCTTCAAGCGTGGCCTCTACGATTTCCGCGTCGAGAACGAGCCGCTGCGCTGGCACGACGGCTACGATTTTCCGGCCGTCAGAAGCGGCGAGGTGATCCGCGACACGGTCAAGCCCGGCGTGCCGCAGCCCTCGGAATTCCTGGTCTTCAACACCCGCCGTGCGATGTTCGCCGACATCCGCGTGCGCCAGGCACTGACGCTGCTGTTCGATTTCGAGCTGGTCAACCGCAACTACTTCTTCTCGCTCTAGTCCCGCGTCGCCGGCTATTTCGCCGGCTCGGAGCTGTCGGCCTATGGCAAGCCGGCCGACGCGCGCGAGCGTGAGCTGCTCAAGCCGTTCGCCGCACAAATTCCACCCGATGTCATGGAC
>NZ_JBFUES010000807.1:0-3503 GCF_056403875.1 Bradyrhizobium sp. P2_E8 | reverse complement strand
AGAGGATGCGGACGGTGAGGTCATCCACCTTCTCGACGACGATGTCGCGATAGGTCGCAATCGTGACCGCGGAGGTCGCGGGATCCTTGGAATATTCCCAGTTGAACACGACGTCGTCGGCTGTGAACGGCTTGCCGTCATGCCATTTGACGCCGGCCTTGAGCTTCCAGGTCACCGACTTGCCGTCGGCGGCGAGGCCGCCGTTCTGGATCGACGGGATTTCCGCGGCCAGAACCAGCTTCATGTTGCCGTCCGGATCCCAACAGGCAAGCGGCTCGTAGAACAGGCGCGAACCGTCCTGGTCCTTGGTGCCGGTGGCGAAATGCGGGTTGAGCAGGGTCGGCCCCTGCCACCACAACAGCTTCAGCGCACCGCCGCCGCCGCGCTTGGTCGGCTTGTAGGTCGAAACGCCTTCCGCCATGGCGACGCCGCCCAGCGCGAGGATCTGGTTGGCCAGCGGGGCAGTCAGACCGACAGCGGCGAGACGCTGGATGAAGGCGCGGCGATCCATCCGTCCGTCCTTCACTTGGCCGATCATCGAACGCAGTTCTTTATCCAGCATGGTTTGTCCCCCGTCTGGTTCCCGAATGGATGCAGGCGGCCGCGATGCGACCGCCGGGTTTTGTCTGGCCGTAGATGGCACACTGAATAGGCCGCCCGTCAACTGCGACCGTGTGTATGCAAACGGTGTTCTGGCTGTCCGTTGGGCAAAACCGCGTTCCGGAGCCCAAGCGTTCGGCAATCCGTCGTCAAAACACGCCGGATTCCACGTTGCACTGCGGAAAATTTGTTCGCCGGATCAGACGAAGTATCGAGACGAATTCTACACCACGGACATATTCAGCGGTGGYGCGACGTGGTCCGGCAGCGGACAGACATAAGGTGTCTTGGCCGTTCGCCTCGCAAGGTCGGCTTTCGCGGCCTTGATCAGCTCCGGTTCCGTGAGCGCCTTGATGCCGATACCCGCCATCGCCTTGGCCGCCTGCACCATGGCCTTGTGGGCGTGCGGGCTCTTGCCCTGCGCCACCACCTGCCAGGTGTGGAACGGCGTGCCGATTGCAACCGTTGGTGCGTGAACCTGCACCGTCGGCACCACCCAGCTCACATCGCCGACGTCGGTCGAGCCGACCAGCGGGTTGCGCTTGGCATCGAGCGGCACCAGGAAGTCGGCCAGCGGCCGATCGGTCGGCTCCATCCCGATCGCGTAGTAGACCGAGGCGATGTCCTTGTCGCTCAGCGTCGATCGGATCTGGGTGGCAAACCCCTTGTCCGCGTCGTCGAAATGCGGCGGTCCGAGCTCTTCCATGACCCGATGCAGCGCCTGCTCCAGCGGCGTATTCGGCAGGATGTTGGAGACCGCGGAGATGATCTTCATCTCGACCTTGGTCTCGGTCATCAGCGCCGCGCCCTCTGCGATCTTGCTGACGCGACCGACCAGCTCGTTCATTCCGGGCAGGTCGCGGGCGCGGATCGAGTAGCGCACGCGCGCATGCGCCTGCACCACGTTGGGCGCAATGCCGCCCGTGTCGAGCAGCGCGTAATGCACCCGCGCGTCGCTCGGCATGTGCTCGCGCATGTAGTTCACGCCGACATTCATCAGCTCCACCGCATCGAGCGCGGAACGGCCAAGATGCGGCGAGGCGGCGGCGTGCGAGGTGYGGCCGGTGAAGATGAAGTCGGCCCGCGTATTGGCGAGCGACGGCGTCACCGCCACTTCCCAGAAGCTGTGCGGATGCCAGGTGATGGCGATGTCGGTGTCTTCGAACGCGCCGGAGCGCACCATGAACGCCTTTGCCGCGCCGCCTTCTTCTGCCGGACAGCCGTAGTAGCGCACGCGGCCCGGCACCTTGTTCTCGGCGAGCCAGTCCTTCACCGCGGTCGCGGCCAGCAGCGCCGCGGAACCGAGCAGATTGTGACCGCAGCCATGGCCGTGGCCGCCGGTCTCGACGGGACGGTGTTCCGCAACGCCTGCCTCCTGGCTGAGGCCCGGCAGCGCGTCATATTCCCCCATGAAGGCGATGACCGGTCCGCCCTCGCCCCATTCGCCGATCAGCGCGGTCGGGATGCCGGCGACGTTCTCGGTGATACGGAAGCCCTGATGGCGCAACTCGGCGAGATGCTCGGCGGCCGACCGCGCCTCGGTGTAACAAACCTCCGGCATGCCCCAGACCTTGTCGCTGAGGTCGATGAAACGCGTCTTGATCGTGTCGACGCCACGCCAGATGTCGCTGCGGTTATCCATGCTTCGGTCCGTGATCTCTTGGTCAAACGAAGCGGCAATCGTTAGCAGCTTCAATGCACGGCGCCTAGCACCTCGCCGGACAGCAGCCATGCGGCGGATGCCGGATCGAAGGGCCGCCGGGCCGCCGACCGCGCGCGAAACGATCCCGCGACTTTCGAAGATTTCACGCCGCGTTCTGCGGAATAGTTGAGGAACGAGGCTTTCAAGACGGCCTTCTCCAGCCTAAATTATGCGTGCTTCGCGCGTCGTCCCGCCGGCCACGGCGGAGCGATGCACTAGCCAGGAGAACTCCATGCCCGCCCTGACCGAATGGAGAGTGCCGCCGGCCAATCAGCCGCGTGCGAGCGAATACGGTTTCGATCTCGACCGCGCGCTCGCGTCCGTCGTCGGCCTGCACGCCATCATCCCGCCCGACGCGTTCAGCGCCGAGACGCTGGGCACCGAGCGCGCCGGCAACGGCGTCGTGATCGACGACGGGCTGGTGCTGACCATCGGTTATCTCATCACCGAGGCGGAATCGGTGTGGCTGCACCTCGCCGACGGGCGCGTCGTCGAAGGACATGCCCTGGGTTTCGATTCCGTCACCGGCTTCGGCCTCGTGCAGGCGCTGGGTAAGCTCGACGTCGAACCCTTGCCGCTCGGCAACTCGGCGCAGACCCGGGTCGGCGACCGCGTCGTGGTCGGCGGCGCCGGCGGCCGCACGCGATCGGTTGCGAGCCAGATCGTGGCCAAGCAGGAATTCGCCGGCTACTGGGAATATCTGCTGGACGAGGCTGTCTTCACCTATCCCGCGCACCCGAACTGGGGCGGCACCGGCTTGCTCAACGAGCGCGGCGAGTTGATCGGCATCGGCTCGCTTCAGCTCGAGCGCGAACGCGACGGCAAGGGCGAGCACGTCAACATGATCGTGCCGATCGACCTGTTGAAGCCGATCCTGGAGGATCTGCGCAAGTTCGGCCGCGTCAACAAGCCGTCGCGGCCCTGGCTCGGACTCTATTCGACCGAGATCGACAACCGCGTGGTGGTGATCGGAATCTCCGCCAATGGTCCGGCCGCTCGCGCCGAGCTCAAGACCGGCGACGTCATCCTTGCCGTTGACGGCGAGAAGATCACGAGCCAGACCGCCTTCTACAAGAAGATGTGGGCGCTCGGCGCCGCCGGCGTCGACGTGCCGCTCACCGTGCATCATGAAGGCGTCACCTTCGACGTCACGGTGACCTCGACCGACCGCTTCAAGCTGTTGAAGGCGCCCAAGCTGCAC
>NZ_JBFUES010000806.1:0-3508 GCF_056403875.1 Bradyrhizobium sp. P2_E8 | reverse complement strand
GCCTTCGCGACATGCGTCTGAACATCCGGATGGTTTTCCAGGATCCCTATGCATCGCTCAATCCGCGGCGCACGATCGGAGATTCGGTCGCGGAGGCTGGCGATATCAATGGTTTCTTCACCAGTCGCGCCGGGCGCAGCGCGGCGATCGCCGCCACACTGACGGCGGTCGGCCTGGATCCGTCTTTCGCCGCGCGCTATCCGTACGAACTGAGCGGCGGGCAGCGGCAACGGGCCGGCATCGCACGAACAATTCTTCCCTCACCGTCCATTGTGATCGCCGACGAGCCGGTCTCGGCCCTGGACGTGTCCGTGCAGGCCCAAGTGCTCAATCTGATGATGGACCTGCGTGAGCAGCTGGGGCTGTCGATGCTGTTCATCTCCCACGACCTCGGCGTCATTGGGCAAATCAGCAATCGCGTTGCCGTGATGTACATGGGTCGGATCGTGGAGCAGGCCGCAACGCGGACAGTTTTGGATGATCCGCGCCACCCCTATACACGTTCGCTGGTGGCGGCAATTCCGAAGCCGGACCCATCCAAGCGGATTCTCGGTGCGATCGAAACGGGTGAACCGCCAAGCCTCTTCAAGCGGCCACGCGGCTGCGCCTACGCCCCACGTTGCCCGATAGCCAGCGATCGCTGCCAGGTCGAAGTTCCTGAGCTTCGGTCTGCCGGCACGGACGGCAGAGCCATTGCCTGCCACAACGTGTAGCCGGCGAGCACATCAAGCATACCGTCGCTGGCCCAGGATGGGCCAACCGTACGGTGGCAGCCTAAGCTCTGTCCTCACGCCCGCCCTGCACACCGCGTCTGATCCAGCAAGCCTGTCGACGCGAGCGTCGATGGTGCGTACGATCACCGCGTCGGCCAGGTGCCGACCATGCGGGTCTCTCGCCTCCAGACCGCTTCACGCATGGTGCGCCGAACCGAACCAAACACTCGGCAGTGTGTGTTATAGTCGACGGCAATGTGGAGGAGCGGCGGGCATGCTATCTTTTCTTGCATTCATCGGGGTGTCGATAATCGTCATCATCACGCCGGGGCCCGACACGGCCACAACAATCCGCAGCGCCCTTCTAGCCGGGCGGACTGGCGGGATTTGGACGGCGGCGGGCATAGCAGTTGGGCAGACAATCTGGGCCCTGGCGACCAGCGTCGGCCTTGCTGCTCTCGTGGTGGCCTCGGCGCCACTATTTATTGCGATCAAGTATTTGGGCGCCGCTTATCTTATCTATCTGGGCATCTCCGCGTTACGCGAAGCTCTTTGGCCGGGGGAACAAGGTTCGGGGATCTCGGTGGAAAGCCACTCGCATAGCCGCGTTAGCCCTTCGATGGCTTTCAGGCAGGGGCTCATCAGCGATCTCGGCAATCCTAAGATGGCTGTTTTCTTCACCAGCCTGCTTCCCCAGTTCGCACCGATAGGCGGTTCGACCTTCGCCACACTGCTCGCTCTTGGAATTGTCTTTGCAGGTATGACCTTTCTCTGGCTCGCGGTTTATGCCGCAGCTATCCACAAGATGCGGAATGCACTTCAAGGCCCCACAATGCGTCGCCTCGTAGAAGGCATGACCGGAATGGTCCTGATTGCTTTGGGTTTGCGCATCGCCACCGAGCAGCGGTAGAGGGTACGAGGACGCCTGCTCATAAGTCTTCGTCGATGTCCGGCTCGCCCCGACGCCGACCGCCGTCCTCTTCCGCCCCGTGGTGGTCCGGCCGGTGCGATCGTGGCCGAAGTCGTTTTCGATGGACAGCGTGTTGCTTCGTATATCGACCGGCTACCTATCTTTGAAGGTCGGCTCGGTACATCCGCCGCAAACCCAGGGGAAGGTCCAATCAGCGGTGCGCTTTGCGCTCTCGGGAAGGTACCTGCTCCAAACCGAAGCCTTGATCGGGTTGATTGACTGCCAGACCACATCGAAGCTTCCTGAAGCCTGGAGCTTGCCGATCATGGCTGGCTTGGAGAGATGATGATTGGTGTTCATCACCACTTCAAAGCCGCTTGGCGCATTGACTCGCTGGCCGTACATGGCTTGCCTGACGGCATTGACATCAGCCGTGCCTGCTTGACTGACAGCCTGAGTCCACATCCTGAAGCCAAGGAAGGTCGCTTCCATCTGATCATTGGTGGTGGTGTCCCGCTGTTCGTTGAAATCCGCCCACATTTTCACGAACACGTCGTTTTCCGGCGACTTGACGGACTGAAAGTAGTTTCGCGCAGCCAGGTGCCCGGCAAGTCCGCCGAGATCCAGGCCACGCAACTCCCGCTCGCTGACGGTGAGAGTCATAAATGGCGTTTTGCTCGTATCGATCTGTTGCTTCACCAGCTCGGCGTACAGTTGAACGTTTGATTCACCGATGACGGTTGAGATCACTGCCGTCTTCTTTCCTCCGGAGGCATAGGCCTTCACGCTCTGAACGATCTCGCGCCAGTCGGATTGGTCCGGCGATGCGTAGATCGCCGTAATGTCCTCTGCAGACACACCCTCGGTCGCGAGATAGACGCTCATAATCTCGTTGGTCTTGCGCGGATAGAGATAGTCGGTTCCGAGCAAGACCCATCGGCGAACATTGCCACCCTCCTTGCTCATCAGGTAGCGGATCGCCGGTATCGCCTGCTGGCTCGGCGTGGCGCCCAGGTAGAAAACGTTGCGAGAACTTTCTTCGCCTTCGGATTGAACGGGATAGTAGAGCAAGCCGTTCATTTGCTCGAAAATGGGAATTGCCGCTTTTCGGGAAAGAGACGTCCAGCCGCCAAAGACCACCGCGACCTTGTCCTGGGTCAACAACACGCCGGCCTTTTCGGCAAAGGTGTTCCAATCGGACGCGGGGTCAGCAACGACCGGCTCGAGTCGCTTTCCAAGCAGCCCTCCCTTCCTGTTCTGGTCCGCAATCAGCATCAGGACCGTGTCTTTGAGGACGGACTCGCTAATCGCCAAATTGCCGGACAGTGAGTGCAGGATACCGACCTTGATCGTGTCTTGGGCGGCGTGAACGAATGAACCGGCAAGGCTCAGCCAGAGCGCCAGCAGCGTCGACAGAATGCCGCAAGACAGCGGTGACTTACTCATGTCGATGCCCCGACGAGTTCGAAAATACGAGTTTCGCGTGTCATGCCCTTGGCAACGACGGCATCAAGAGCCCTGAACTTGAAGAGACTTTCGACCCGGGAGTACACATCCTCACTAACCAGGATCGTTGTCCGGGTATCCTTGTTCAGGCCTTCAAGGCGGGCAGCGAGATTGACGGTATTACCGAGCGCCGTGTAGTTCATGCGCTCGCTGGATCCGAGGTTACCCACCACCGCTTCGCCGACATGAATGCCGAATCTTGTGATGAAAGGCTTCAGTCCATCGGCCTCGAACTCGACGTTGAGCCGCTCGCCGGCGGCCTTCGCTGCCAGCACCGCCCGGCAAGCACGGGCGACGTGATCCGCCTGCGGGTTCGGCGCGTTCCAGAAAACCATCACCGCGTCGCCGATGAATTTGTCGACCGTGCCCCCTTCAGCGA
>NZ_JBFUES010000805.1:0-3508 GCF_056403875.1 Bradyrhizobium sp. P2_E8 | reverse complement strand
CATCTCTGGATTGCTTCGCTTCGCTCGCAATGACGGTTTCTGTAGCGACGACCTAATCAAGGATACCTACCTCATGGCCTCCATCCACAACGACGTCCCCCTCAATGCCGCCGCGCGCGACGTCTGGGACGCTGTGCGCGATTTCGGCGCGCTGCACCGGCGACTGGTGCCGGGCTTCGTCACGGCCTGCACGCTCGATGGCGATRCACGTATCGTCACCTTCGCCAACGGTTCCGTTGCGCGCGAGGTGCTGGTGGATTGCAACGATGCGCGACAGCGCCTCGTCTATGCCATCGCCAACGAGCGGCTGAAGCACTACAGCGCCTCGGTGCAGGTGATCGCCGACGGCGATGGCAAGAGCCGCTTGCTCTGGACCATCGACATGCTGCCGAACGAGCTTGCGGCTTACGTCCAGGAGCAAACCAGGGATGCCGTGATCGCCTTGCACAAGGCGTTTCCGCCAGCGGCAGCCTAACGGCGGCCCAGTCGCCGTAGCTCTGTGATTTTTCTCACAGAGCCCTCCCCTCCTCGGCCGTAACCATGGCTGCGTGCGTCCGGTTGGCTCTGCTCTCCCGGCGAAGCCACGCACGCGAGGAGCATGCCATGAGAGGTGCGGACAAGGTGATCTGCCAGGCAGCCGCCGTGCTGCTGCTGTTCTCGGTCGCGAGCACGCCCGCGAAGGCGCAGCTTGCAGGCTTCGGTGGCGGCGGAGGTGCCGGCGGCGAGGACATGATGACCCAGATGGCGCCGATGCTGGAGATGATGAAGGCGAAGATGGGCAAGCGCCGCTTCGCCATGCTGATGCAGACCATGGGACCGATGATGAGCCGCATGATGGAGAATGGTGGCGGCGGCTTCGGCGGCATGATGGGMGGCGGCAGTCTCGGTGGCCTCGGCGGCGGCAATCTCGGCGGCGGCTTTGGTGCGCCCAATTATGGCGGCTACAGCCCGATGGGCGGTGGGGGCTATATGCCAACGGGGCCCGGCGGCATGGGCGGCGGCGACATCATGGGCATGCTTGGCGGCGCCGGTGGCGGCGACATGATGGCGATGATCCCGCAATTGATGCGGCTCGCCAATGTCGGGGGCGGTGGCGGCCATCGCCGCCACAGGCATCGCTAGTCCGCAACACCTGAGAGAGCCGGCCTGATCGCGGGCTTGCTCTCGCGCGGTCCCCAGCGGGTCAGCACCACGCTGGAGCACGACAGCAGGCCGAGCACGACCATCGAGCTCGCGGCCAGCCAGAAGAAGCTCTGCGCGCTGGCGTCATGCGTCGACAGCCACCAGCCGGTCGCCGAGATGTAGATCAGCCGCACGGTCTGCGCCAGCACCGGGCCGATCACCTTGGCCGCGCCTTGCGAGGAGAAATACATCGTCGAGGCGAGCCCGATGAAGGCGTAGAACGGCGCCACCGTCGACAGATATTGGTGGCTGGTGGCGCGCACGGTCGCGCTGTCGGTGAAGATGTTGACCCAGAGATCGGGGAAGAGCGCGACCAGGCACGCCGGCGCACCGACGGCGACGAATGCGCTCGCGCCCGCGATCCAGGCAATGCGCCGGGCACGCGCGATGCGGCCGGCGCCGATGGCCATGCCGACCATCGGCACCGATGCGATGCCGAACGAGAACGCGATCGAGGTCAGCAGGAATTCCAGCCGTGCGCCGATGCCGTAGCCGGCGAGGATCGCGGTGCCGAACTTCGCCAGCATGTGGGTGAAGATCGAGATCGTCAGCACCGATTGCAGCGGCGAGAAGCAGGCGATGGCGCCGACCTTCAGGATGTCGAAGAACATCGCCCACTGGATGCGCAAGCCGCGCAGCTTCGGTGCGATCCGCGCGCGTCCCGAGAACAGGTACCAGCCCATGATGCAGATGTTGAAGCAATAGGCGATCAGCGCGCCGGCCGCGACGCCGCGCATGCCGAACTGCGGCACCGGCCCGAGCCCGAGGCCGAGCGTGCCGCCGAGCAGGATCTGCCAGGCCGCGGAGTTGAGGATGAGGAACGACGGAAGCTTCATGTTGCCGGTGCCGCGCAGGATGCCCGCCATGGTGTTGAGCAGCCAGGGCAGCACGGCGCCGCCGAAAAACACCTGTGTGTAGGCGATCGCATGCGTGAGCACATCGCCGCGGCCGCCGAGCATTTCGAGCACCCTGGGTCCGAAGATCAGCATGCCCAGCATGAAGACGAGGCCGAAGCTGATGCCGATCAGCATCGCATGCGCGGCGAGCGTGCCGGCACGCTCGCGATCGCCGGCGCCGAGCGCCCGAGCAATGGCGGAGGCCACCGCGCCGCCCATGGCGCCGCCCGACATCGTCATGGTCAGGATCACTGTCGGAAACACCAGCGCCATCGCGGCGAGCGCCTCGACGCCGAGCCGGCCGATGTAGGAGGTCTCGGCGATCACCGTACAGGTGCCAGCCGACAGCGCGATCACGTTCGGCCAGGCGAGGGAGAGCAGCGTGCGCAGGATCGGCCCGTCGGTCAGCGCGCTCTTCACGGGACGCGGGGGCGGCGGCAGCGGGCGTTCTTGTTCATCGACCGCGATCTCGGCGATGTCGGACATGTCCTCTCCCGGGCACGAGCGCCATTTGCGGCGCGGCAATGACTAGGTGTGCCAATAAATTTCTTCGCGCAAAAGGCGCGGCCAGGTGCTTGTTAGCACGGCACGCGCCGATTCCTCCTGCGCTAGCTGCAAACGTGCCCTGCGGCAGCGCATTTCAGTGGGTGGAATTACTCGATCGTCCAGACCAGCGGCGGTCGCCCGCCTGCGGCCGGCCGCATATGCACGCCGATGTGCCGCCCGCACCCCGCAGCCAGCCCTTCGAACAATCCCTCCAGCACCTTGGCGCAGGCGACGTGATAATCAGCGACGTCGTCCATCAGCATCCAGCCCTGCTGACGGATTTCGAAGGTGCCTTCCGACTGCGCCGTCTCGGCGGCATCATCCTGCGCGGCAAACAACGCATTCAGGAACGATGCGAATTCCCTCGCGCCGCCGCGGCTCATCGCGAGCGCCGCCGCGACCTCGTCGAAATACTGCATCCCGATCAGCCTGCCGGTGAGATGCAGCAGATAGCCTGCATCCTCCGGGCCGAACAGCTGCACCATCACGGGCGCGGCGGTGCGGACATATTCCATCGCGTAGTTGCGATAGGCTTTTTCCAGCCGCGGCTTCGGCCAGCTCGCGACCGGCAGCGCCGGCGCGGTCGCAGCATTGAACAGCGGCGCTTCGAGGTGCCGCGCGAACACCAGTCGCTGGTCGAGCTCGAGCGGATGGTCGTATTGATGGTAATAGCCTTCGAGCCCGTCCTGGCCGTCGACGCTCTGCTTGGTGCAGACGAAGCCGAGGCGCAGATCCCCGAGCGCGACACCGTTGTTGGCGTGCCAGCCGCGCAGCATCGCGCGAGAGACCTCGCCCGGCACGCCGCAGATCGCGGTGCCCTTCCAGATCCAGCGCGGCGGCGGATAGCGGATCCAGGCCTTAACGTCGCTCTCATACATGTATTC
>NZ_JBFUES010000804.1:0-3512 GCF_056403875.1 Bradyrhizobium sp. P2_E8 | reverse complement strand
TGATAGAGCAGGCCGTGAAAGACCGCATAGGTCACCAGCGCCATCACGATCGGCACGGGTACGCCCAGCAGCGTCGCCGAGTAGATGTCGCGCACGCTGTGGGGGATGCCGACCACGCTCTGGCCGTCGCTGACGATCAGCGACAGGCCCTGCGCCATGCCGAGCGTGCCGAGCGTCGCAACGAAGGGCGGGATGCCGAGGATCGCGACCAGCCAGCCGTTGACGGTGCCGAAGGCGGCGCCGACCAGCAGGCCGGCGCCGAGGCCCAAGAGCATCGACTTGGTCGCCAGCGACACGATGGCGACGCAGAGCGAGGTCAGCGTCAGCACCGCGCCCATCGACAGGTCGAGCCCCTCGGTCATGATGATCAGGGTCATCGGCAGCGCGAGCATGGTCAGGATGGTCGACTGCACCAGCACGTTGGAGAGGTTGGCGACCGACAGGAAGCCGGGTGCGATCGCGCTGAACAGCGCGATCAGCAACACCAGCACGATGGCAACGCCGGGAATGCGTTGCAGCGGATTGGGCTCGGAAACGACCACGGCTTCACGCATGATGCATCCCCAGTCGCACGATGTTCTCCTCGGTCAATTCGTTGCGTGTCAGGTGCCCGGCGATGCGCCCTTCGCGCATCACATAGGCGCGGTCGCAGACATGGCAGATCTCGACCTGTTCGGACGAGATCATCAGGGCGGCGGCGCCTTCCGCGACCAGGCGGTCGATCAGCGCAAAGATCTCGGACTTGGCGCCGATGTCGATGCCCCGGGTCGGCTCGTCGAAGATGAAGAGCTTCGAGCCGGCCGCCAGCCATTTGCCGATCACGACCTTCTGCTGGTTGCCGCCCGAGAGCAGGCCGACGGTCTGGCGCGCGCTGGGTGTCGCGATCCTCAGCTGCCGGATCAGGCCGTCGGAGGTGCGCTGCGCCGAACGCTGGTCGAACAGGCCGCTCGGGAACAGTTTTCGCAGCGCCGACACCACCAGATTGTCACTTACGGACCGCAGCAGTGCGAGGCCTTCGCTCTTGCGGCTCTCCGGGATCAGCGCGATGCCGCGGCGGGCGGCAAGATCAGGCTCGCCGGAAATGGTCTTGCCGTCGAAAATGATCTCGCCGGCGCTGACGGGATCGGCGCCGAAGATGGCGCGCGCGACTTCGCTGCGGCCGGAGCCGACCAGGCCGCACAGGCCGACGATCTCGCCCCGGCGCACCTCGATGTTGATGTCGGAGATGCCGGTCGACGAGCTCAGGCCCTTGACCTCCAGCAGCAGCTCGCCGGGCTTGTCGGCGAAATTGCGCGGATAGGTCATGTCCACGGTGCGGCCGACCATCATGCGGACGAGCTGGTCCGGCGTGACGTCGGCGGGACGGACGCCGTCGATGCGGCGGCCGTCGCGCAGCACCGTTATGCGATCGCCGAGCGCGAACACCTCCGCCATGCGGTGCGAGATATAGACGATGGACACGCCGTCGGCTTTCAGCCGCGCGATCAGCGCGAACAACAGCTCGGTCTCGCGGTCGGACAGCGCCGCGGTCGGCTCGTCCATGACGAGGATGCGCGCGTTCTGGCTGATCGCCTTGGCGATCTCGACCATCTGCTGCTGCGCCACCCCTAGCTTGTCCACGATGGTGGAGGGGTCGATGTCGAAGCCGATGGTGCCGAGCACGCGTTTGGCATCGGCGAGGATCTTGCGCCGATCGATGGTGCCGGGGATGCGGCCCTTCGGCTCGCGGCCGAGGAAGATGTTCTGGGCGATGTCGAGATGGGGGACCAGCGAGAATTCCTGGAAGATCACGGCAATGCCGAGCTTCTGCGCATCCGCGGCCGAGCCGATCGCGACCTTCTGGCCCTTGTAGTAGAATTCGCCGGCATCGGCGCTGTAGGCGCCGCACAGCACCTTCATCAGGCTCGACTTGCCGGCGCCGTTCTCTCCGAGCAGCATGTGGACTTCGCCGGGGAAGACGGCAAAGGACACGTCGTCCAGCGCCTTGACGCCGGGAAACTCCTTGCTGATGCCGCGCAACTCGAGCAGTGGCGTGGGCGAGGTGACCTCGATCGGAAGCGCGTCGCTCATGCCTTGGCTCCGCTCGCAAAGATCTTTCCGGGATTCATCAGGCCGTTGGGGTCGAGCGCGGCCTTGATCGATCGCATCACGTCCACGGCCTCGCCGAGCTCGTCGGCGAGATAGTCGATCTTGCCGAGCCCGATGCCGTGCTCGCCGGTGCAGGTGCCGTCCATCGCGATGGCGCGGGCGACCATGCGGGCCTGGAGCGCCTTGGCGCCTTCGCTCTCCTCCGGCTTTGCCGGATCGATCAGGATCAGCATGTGGAAATTGCCGTCGCCGACATGGCCGACGATCGGCGCGGTGAAACCGTGCTCGTCCGCGTCGCGCCGCGTCTCGGTCAGGCATTCCGCCAGCCGCGAGATCGGCACGCAGACATCGGTGATCACGGCGCGCGCGCCCGGCCGCAAGCCCAGGCCCGCATAGAGCGTGTTGTCGCGGGCGTGCCAGAGCCGGCTGCGGTCTTCCTGCGCCTTGGCCCAGGCAAAGCCATGACCTCCATGGTCGGCGGCGATCGCCTCCGCGGCCTCGGCCTGCTCGGCGACGGAGGCCTCGGAGCCGTGGAATTCGAAGAACAGGGTCGGAGCCTCGCGATAGCCGAGCTTTGCGTAGGCATTGATGCCGCGCATCATGACGTCGTCGAGCAGCTCGATGCGCGCCACGGGGATCGCGGACTGGATCACGGAGATCGCGGTGTCGACGGCGTCATGCAGGGTGTCGAAGCTGCAAACCGCGGCCGAGATCGCCTGCGGCACGGGATGCACCTTCAGCGTGATCTCGGTGATGAGTCCGAGCGTGCCTTCCGCACCGACGAACATGCGTGTCAGGTCGTAACCGGCGGCCGACTTGCGGGCGCGCCTGGCGGTCCGGATCACGCGCCCATCGGCCAGCACGACCTCGAGCGCCATGACATTGTCCTTCATGGTGCCGTAGCGCACCGCCATGGTGCCGGAGGCCCTCGTCGATGTCATGCCGCCGATCGAGGCGTCGGCGCCCGGATCGATCGGGAAGAAGAGACCGGTGCCGCGCAGCTCCGCATTGAGCTGCTTTCGCGTGATCCCGGGCTGCACCACGACGTCCATGTCGCTGTCGTGCACGGCCAGCACCTTGTTCATGCGTGCGAAGTCGAAGCAGACGCCGCCCGCGACCGAGGCCGCATTGCCTTCGAGCGAGGTCCCGGCGCCGAACGGGACGATCGGCATGCCCGCGGTAGCGCAGAGCTTCACGATCTCGACGACCTCCTGCGTGGTTTCAGGAAAGACGACGATGTCAGGCGGCAGGTTGCGATAATGCGACTCGCTCTGGCCGTGGTGATCGAGCACGCCGCGCGCGACGCTCGCGCGCGGACCGATCATGCCCGTGAGGCGATCGGCCAATGCCACTGTGCTGACCCGCGGTCCCATCCTTGCTCCCTGTCTGCCCCGATGACGGACTCTTGCCGGTCCGCTGTGTTG
>NZ_JBFUES010000803.1:0-3517 GCF_056403875.1 Bradyrhizobium sp. P2_E8 | reverse complement strand
ATCATGGCCATGATCGTGAAACGAGACCGTGCAAGTCCGAATCGGGTGAGGAGATTCACAGCGCGGCGTCCTCCAAGGGAAGCAGCTTCACCTTCTGTCCGTCGGCGAGGTACGACACCCCGGCCGAGGCCAGGATATCGCCGGGCTTGACGCCCTCCACCACCACCAGGCGATTGTCCCGGATTCCGCCGACGGTGATGGTGCTCTTCTTCACCGTCGAACTTCCTTCGTCGAACCGAAACACACTTCCGGTGTTCTGCAGGACCTTTCCGCCTTCCGGCACCAGCACGCTGAGCGGAACGAGAAACCCGCTGCGACCCACGACCAGCGGTTCTTCGATCGTCACCTCGACCGACATGCCGGCGTTCAGGCCCGGGGTGCTGTTCTCGAGCCGGACAACGACCGGGAAGGCCGATACCTGCTCCGCCTTCGACCCGAGCTCTTTGATCTCGCCTTTGAGCGGAAGGTCGGGCTTGTCGGCGACCTTGACCGGGACCTGCTGCCCGACCTTCAGGCTCTGGAAGGTCGCTGCCGGGACCAGAAAGCTCATTTCGAAGCTGTCGTCGCTGTAGAGCGTGGCGACCGGCTGTCCGGCGGCGACCTGGGCGAAGGATTTGACTTCCACGCGGGCGATGGTGCCGGCGAAGGGGGCCAGCAGCTTGCTTCGGTCCAGGTTTTGATTGGCCAACTCGAGCTGACGGCGCGCCTGGTCGAGCTGGGCTCTCGCGCTGAGCAGGATCGCGTTCGACTGTTCGAAAGCGGCCTGGGTGGCGACGCCGCGCTTGAGGAGTTCTTCCTTGCGCTGGAAGTCCGACTGGGCGTTGTCGAGCTGCGCCTGCGCCTGCTGCACGCCCGCGCTGGCCTGGTCCACCTGGCTCTGCAGCGATCTCGGATCGATTTCGGCGAGAACGTCTCCGAGCTGCACCTTCTGGCCGACGGTGAGGCCGACGGCCTTCAGCTGGCCACCGATCTCGAAGGACAAAGCGCTGACATCGGCCGGCTGCAGCACGCTCGGGAAGCGCCGAAGCCGGCTCTCCGTCGAGGCGGCGACCTTGTAGGCACGCAAACCGCGGACCGGCTGTTCGCTCGCTTCCTTCTTCTTTTCTCCGCAGCCCTGCAGGCCGACGACAAGGAGCCCCAAGACGGCAAATCGCGTGAGATGTCGGATCATCGTGCGCTCCTCGAATCCTATCGAATTTGACCCTTCGGCCTGGCCGCGTCGTTCCGCCAGCTCACGGCACCACCGCGAAAAACAGAAATGCGGCGAAGATGACCAGATGCACGACGCCCTGCAGCACCGTGGTCCGTCCGGTGCCGAGTGTGATGACACTCAACAGCAGCGTGAGCATGAGCAGCCCCAAATCCTTTATGTCCAACCCGAGTTCGAGCCGATATCCCATGACGATCGAGACAGCCGCGACGGCGGGAATGGTCAGGCCGATGGTCGCGAGCGCCGAGCCGAGGGCGAGGTTGAGACTGGTCTGAAGCCGGTCGCTCAGCGCCGCCTTGATGGCCGCCACGGCCTCCGGAAGCAGAACCAAGGCGGCGATGATCGTGCCGACGACCGCCTTCGGGACCTGGAGATAATCGATGGCGCCTTCCACGCTGGGGGTCAGGACCTTGGCAAGCCCCACGACCGCCACAAGGGAGACGATGAGGAGAGCGGCGCTCAGACCGGTCGTTCTGTTGTCCGGAGGAGGYGAATGCTCGTCGACCGCGGCCCCCTTCGCGGCCAGGAAATAGTCACGGTGCCTGACGGTCTGAACGAAGACGAACGCCAGGTACAGAATCAAAGAGGCGAGCGCAGCGAAGACGAGCTGCGAGGTGTTGTACAGCGGACCGAGCTCTTGGGCGGCGAGGTTCGGAAGCACCATCGTGAGGCTGGTGAGAGCAACCAGTACCGCGAGCGCGGCGCCGGCGCCTTGCGCCTGGAAACCCTGTTCGCGGTGGTGCACGCCGCCCCACAGCAAACAAGCCCCTACGATGCCGTTACAGACAATCATGACCGCCGCGAAGACCGTGTCGCGGGCCAGACCCGCCTTTTCGGCGGGCGCGGCAATCGTCACCGAGACGATGAGCGCGGTCTCGATCACTGTCACCGCCAGGGCCAGGATCAGCGTGCCGAACGGCTCGCCTACGCGGTGAGCGACCACCTCGGCATGGTACACTGCGGCGAAGACCGTGCCGAACAGAGCCGCGCCGGCGGCTGCGTAAACTAGTCCACTTCCGCCGAGAACGAGACTGACCAACAAGGTCGCCCAGGCGAGAGCCGGCCAAATCCACGTCCACCGTGCTGCTGTCCCTGCTACAGCCATCTCGATCTCCCCACTGTTCTTCATCGCGTCTGAGCGCAAATTCTGTCGCCCTCGCCCAAAGGCGCCCGCCCCTTTGGCGGCGATGTCGGTCTTACGCGAAGAACTCCACAGCCCCGCTTTCGAGATTGTACATCGCGCCGGCGATCTTGATGCTGCCCTTCGATTCCAGTTCGGCAAGGACCGGGCTGTCCTTCCGGATGTTTGCGACGGTCATCTCGACGTTCTTGCGTGCGACGGCATCGACGAAGGCGTAGTTCTTGGCAGACCGGTCGCCGGAGTAGTTCGTCGCTTCGACCGCGGGCTTGATTCTGCCAAGCAGTCCCGTCAGGTTGCCGAGCTCCGCGTTGTCGATAGCTCCTTTGATCGCGCCGCAGGCAGTGTGGCCCATGACGAGTACCACCTTTGCGCCGGCGAGCTTGCAGGCGAACTCGAGGCTGCCGAGAATGTCGGGGTTTTCGATGTTGCCCGCGAGGCGACAGTTGAAGATGTCGCCGATCCCGAGGTCCATGATGACCTCGGCCGGGGCGCGCGAATCGATGCAGCTGAGCAGCGCGGCCGCCGGATATTGCCCCGACGCGCTCGCCTTCTGTTCGCGCAGGTAGTTGCGGTCCTTCCTCTCGCCCTTCCGGAAACGCCCGTTTCCCTTTTTCATCGCCTGTATGATCTGCTCGGGGCTCAGCTTGTCGCGCATGTCTCTGGTGAGCGCGTCTGCGCGGGCGTCATCGGCGAGAAAGAAACCGCTTCCTGCCAGGCCCACGGCGGTTACGGCGCCGGCCATGGTCAGGAATTTCCGACGCGCGAGGCAATCGCAGTTTTTTGGATGTTCGGGTTTGTGATGCACGGCGAACCTCCTCCGGGGTGCACTTGCAGACGGGCACCGCCGGGTCGACGCTAGTTTTGGCTTCGATCCTGACAATTGCACACTGAGGGCGACTCCGCCATCGCTCGGTCGCGCTTGCGTGTGTCCCTGCAAACATTGGTCGAGCACGGCGGTCGACTAAAAAGAGGTATTTACCTCAGGTTGTTTGGGCTGGACGGCGTCCAAGAAGTGACTTGCCTCGCGGTCGTCATGATGATGAGATGGCTCCTGCGTGTTGATCGATCAGRCATCCCCTCCTCAGATGGCGAAGCTCTCTGCATCCGCCACGTTGCGCCGGCGTGCCATCATGACATCGTTGTGCATCGCAGGGTCTTCCATGATT
>NZ_JBFUES010000802.1:0-3519 GCF_056403875.1 Bradyrhizobium sp. P2_E8 | reverse complement strand
CCCACGCCCCGGCCGTTATGGCCCCCGGGGGCGGCCGCCCGGCCGCGTCAATTCGCTTCTTTTTGCGCGCGAAGTGTTCACTTACCCCGGCCACTTTCCGCTAAAATGTCGGTCACCCGCGCTGATCCATGAGGTTTTGCCATGAGCTTCCGCCGCGACACCATCACAAAACCGATCTTCTCCTGGGCGCGCGGCGTGCTGCCGGCGATGTCCGACACCGAGCGCGAGGCGCTGGAGGCCGGGGACGTCTGGTGGGACGCCGATCTGTTCACCGGCAACCCTGATTGGGCGAAGCTGCTGAAGGTCCCGCAGGCAACCCTGACCGACGAGGAGCAGGCCTTTCTCAACGGCCCTGTCGACGAGCTCTGCGCCATGCTCGACGAGTGGAAGATTTTTTGGGAATGGCGCGACTTGCCGCCGGATGTCTGGCACTTCGTCAAGCGCGAGAAATTCTTCGGCATGATCATCCCGAAGGAGTTTGGCGGCCTCGGCTTCTCGCCCTACGCCCATTCGGAAGTCGTGCGCAAGATCTCGACCCGCTCGATCGCTGCCGCCGTCACGGTGATGGTGCCGAACTCCCTCGGCCCCGGCGAACTCCTCATGCGCTTCGGCACCAAGGAGCAGCAGGCGCGCTGGTTGCCGCGGCTCGCCGACGGCCGCGACATTCCCTGCTTCGGCCTCACCAGCCCTGAAGCCGGCTCCGACGCGGCCTCGATGGTGGACACCGGCATCATCTGCAAGGGCACCTTCGAAGGCCGCGAGGTCGTGGGCCTCAGGCTCAACTGGCACAAGCGCTACATCACGCTCGGCCCCGTCGCGACGCTGCTCGGCCTCGCCTTCAAGGCCTATGATCCCGACCACCTCGTGGGCCAGCAGGAAGAGCTCGGCATCACCGTGGCACTGATCCCGACCAATCTGCCCGGTGTCGAGATCGGCCACCGCCATCTGCCGTCGATGCAGGTGTTCCAGAATGGCCCGAACTGGGGCCGCGACGTCTTCATCCCGCTCGACTACGTCATCGGCGGCAAGGAGAGGCTCGGGCAGGGCTGGAAGATGCTGATGACGGCGCTAGCCGCCGGCCGCGGCATCTCGCTGCCGTCGCTGTCGGCGGCCGGCGCCGCCTACGCCGCGCGCACCACCGGCGCCTATGCCCGCATCCGTGAGCAGTTCGGCATCTCTATCTCCAAATTCGAGGGTGTCGAGGAGCCGCTCGCCCGCATCGTCGCCACCGCCTATCAGCTCGACGCGGCGCGCCGGCTCACCTGCGCGGCGCTCAATGCCGGCGTTCATCCGGCCGTCATCTCCGGCATCATGAAGCTGCACGCGACCGAGCGGATGCGCACCGCCATCGACGACGCCATGGACATTCACGGCGGCAAGGCCGTGATCGACGGTCCGCAAAACTATCTCGGCAATTTGCACCGCGCCGTCCCGGTCGGCATCACGGTCGAGGGCGCCAATATCCTGACCCGCAATCTCATCGTGTTCGGGCAGGGCGCGATCCGCGCCCATCCCTACCTGCTCGACGAGATGAACGCGCTCGCCGACACCGACCGCGCGCGCGGGCTCACGGCCTTCGACACCGCGTTCTGGAAACATGTCGGCCACAGCTTCCAGACGCTCTTCCGTGCCTTCGGCCGGAGCTGGACCTTCGGCGCGTTCGCGCCGGCGCCGGATGCGGGCGAGGCCACGCCATTCTATCGCCAGCTCTCGCGCTATTCGGCGGCGTTTGCGCTCTGCGCCGACATGGCGCTGCTCACGCTCGGCGGCGCGCTCAAGCGCAAGGAGATGCTCTCGGCGCGCTTCGGCGACATTCTGTCCGAGCTCTATCTGCTCTCGGCCGCGCTGAAACGCTGGCAGGACGAGGGCCGGCAGACGGAGGACTTTGCCGCGCTGGAATGGTGCATGGCGACCGGCTTCAAGACCATTGAAAATCGGCTCGCGGAAATTCTCGCCAATCTGCCGAACCGCTTCGTCGCCGGTTTCCTCAAGCTCGTGGTCCAGCCTTTCGGCGCCCGTGTGCTCGGCCCGTCCGACCGGGTCGTGCACCGATGCGCAAGCATCGTGCTGGAGCCGTCGGCGGCACGCGACCGCCTCACGCCCGACCTTGCTTATGTCGACGACGACGGCGGCTTTGCCCGGCTGGAGCGCGCCTTCAAGCTGGTCGCGGGCACCGACGCGATCGCCAAGCGTATCCGCGCCGCGCATATCAGCGAGTGGAAGGAGGCGGTGGCCAAGGGCGTGATCACGCAGGCCGAGGGCGAGCAGCTTGCCGCGGCCCGCGAAGCCGTCACGAAGGTGATCGAGGTCGACGATTTTGCGCCGGAGGCGCTGTCGCCGATTTACAAGAAAACCGGAGATGTGCATCAGTTCTTCCAGGAACTCGGTGAACAGAGGGCGGCGAGCTGATGGCACGACCGGTATTCATCGTCGACGGCAGCCGGACGCCGTTCTTGAAGGCGCGCTCGGGGCCCGGCCCGTTCACGCCCGTCGATCTCGCCGTGCAATGCGGACGGCCGCTCTTGGCGCGCCAGCCATTTTCGCCCACAACTTTCGACCAGGTCATCCTCGGCTGCGTCAACGTCATCGCCGACGAGATGAATCCGGCTCGCGTCGCCGCGCTCCGGCTCGGCATGGGCGAGGACATGGTCGCCTTCACCGTGCAGATCAATTGCGGCTCCGGCATGCAGTCGATCGACACCGCCTACCGCTATATCCGAGAGGGCCATGCCGACATGATCCTGGCCGGCGGCACCGAGGCGCTGAGCCACGCGCCGCTGGTCTGGCCGAATTCCGGCGTGCGCTGGTTCGCCGGCCTTGCCACCGCCAAGGGCGTCGCCGCGAAATTGGCCGCCGCCTTCAGATTGCGGCCGCGCTATCTCAAGCCGATCATCGGGCTGGAGCGCGGGCTCACCGACCCCATCACAGACTTGAACATGGGGCAGACCGCCGAGGTCGTCGGCCATCTCTTCGGCATCACCCGCGCGCAGTCCGACGCCTACGCCGCCGAGAGCCATCGCCGGCTCGCCCATGCGCAGGCCGATGGTTTTCTCAAGGGCGAGGTCGAGACCGCGTTCTCCCGCGATGGCAAGTTCTTCGACCATGACGACGGCGTGCGGCCGGACTCCTCGGCCGAGACGCTCGCAAAGCTGAGGCCGGTATTCGAGCGCCCCTGGGGCCAGGTGACAGCCGGCAATTCCTCGCAGATCACCGACGGCGCATCCTGGGTGATCCTCGCGTCCGACGCGGCAGTCGCAAAACACAAGCTGACGCCGAAGGCCGTCATCGTCGACAGCAACTGGGCCGCGCTCGATCCAGCTATCATGGGGCTCGGTCCCGTGATGTCGGCGACGCCGCTGCTCCAGCGCAACGACCTCACCGTCAAGGACGTCGAGACCTGGGAGCTGAACGAAGCTTTCGCGACGCAGGTGCTCGGTTGCCTCGCCGCCTGGAACGACGACACATTCTGCCGCGAGATTCTGGGGCTCGACGGCGCCGCCGGCGAGATCGACCGTGACA
>NZ_JBFUES010000801.1:0-3525 GCF_056403875.1 Bradyrhizobium sp. P2_E8 | reverse complement strand
GCTGTCAGGTGTGTCGAAGACCTACCGGACGCGCGACGGCGACGTGCCGTCGCTGCGGCCGCTCGATTTTGACATCAACGAGGGCGAGTTCTTCGTCGTGGTCGGCCCAAGCGGCTGCGGCAAGTCCACGCTGCTCAAGCTGATCTCGGGGCTGCTGCCGCCGACGTCAGGCGAGATCCTGGTCGAGGGCGAGAAGGTGACGAAGCCGCACGGCAATGTCGGCATCGTCTTCCAGAACGCGCTGCTGCTGCCCTGGCGGAACATCCTTTCCAACGTGATGCTGCCGATCGACATGAAGCGGCTGCCGCGGCAAAAATATCTCGAGCGTGCCAAGGCGCTGCTGAAGCTGGTGGGGCTGGAAGGCTTCGAGAAGAAGCTGCCGTGGCAGCTCTCCGGCGGCATGCAGCAGCGTGCCTCGATCTGCCGTGCGCTGGTGCACGACCCCAAGATCATGCTGATGGACGAGCCGTTCGGCGCGCTCGATGCGCTGACGCGCGAGCGCATGAATGTCGAGCTGATGCGGATCCAGCGCGAGACGAAGAAGACCGTGCTGCTGATCACGCATTCGATTCCGGAGGCCGTGTTCCTCGCCGACCGCGTGCTGGTCATGACCGAGCGTCCCGGCGCGGTCGCCGCGATCTACGACGTGCCGCTGCCGCGCCCGCGTTCGCTCGACGTGATGGCCGATCCTGTCTTCACCGAGCTGGTGCAGCGCATCCGCAAGCATTTCTTCTCACAAGGTGCACTGGACTAAAGCCATGGCGCCGCGCCTGAAGCTGCGAGACATCGCATTCTTCGAACGTCCCGTGCAGTTCGCGCGGCCGTTCCGCTTTGGCGCGATCACGCTTCACGCGACGCCGCAGCTGTTCGTGCGGGTCGAGATCGAGGTCGAGGGCAGGGGAACCGCGGTCGGTGCCAGTGCCGAACTGCTGGTGCCGAAATGGTTCGACAAGCGGCCGGAGCTGTCGCCGGCGCAGACGGTCGACGGTCTGCGCCGCTCGCTTGAGATCGCGCGCGGTCTTTATTTGGCGCGGACCGGATATCTGACCGCGTTCGACCTGCATGCGTCGTGCATCGGCGCACAGATTGCGACCTGTGCGAAGAAGAACATTCCACCGCTTGCTGCGGCTTACGGCCCTGCGGAGATCGACAAGGCGGTCCTCGATGCGGTGCTGCGTGCCGTGGAGACCAACTTCTTTGACGGCATGGCCGGCAACATTGCCGGCATCGATGCGCGGCTGTCGCCTGATTTGAAGGAAACGGATATCACAACGTTTCTTGCCGGCCGCAAGCCGCTGCCGCGGGTTGCTATCAGGCATACCGTCGGCCTCGACGATACGGTGGAAGGTAAGGACGGCGTCGCCGACGCTCATGAGAACGCCGGTGCGCGTTACTTCAAGCTGAAGCTGTCGGGCGATCCCGCAGCCGACGCAGCGCGGCTGGCGCGGATCGGCAAGGATCTCGATACGCTCGGACACGGCTACAAGGTGACGCTCGATGCGAACGAGCAGTACGCCGATCTCGCGGCGCTTCAGGCGTTGATCGATCGGCTCGATCGTGACCCCGGCCTTGGACCGATCGCTTCGCGGTTGCTCTATATCGAGCAGCCGATGCCGCGTGATATCACACGGCAGTCGCCGCTCGGCTCGCTCGCCGCGCGCGGTTTCATCATCGATGAGGCCGACGATTCCTACGATGCCTTCCCAGCCGCTCGGGCACTCGGCTATCACGGCATCTCCTCGAAGTCCTGCAAGGGGCTCTACAAGTCCGTCGTCAACGCGACGCGCGCGGCGAAGTGGAGTGCGGACGGAGGGACGTTCTTCGTGACCGGCGAGGACCTGACCTGCCAGGCCGGCCTTGCCGTGCAGCAGGATCTCGCGCTCGGCGCCTTCCTCGGCATCGCCCATGCCGAACGCAACGGCCACCACTACGTCGACGGCTTTGGCGATACGCCCGCCGCGGAAGCCCAGGCCTTCGCGGCCGCGCATCCCGATCTCTATGCCGATGCCGGCCACGGCATCCGGCTCTCCATTCACGACGGCGATCTCCTGACGGGATCGCTTCATGCAACGGGCTTTGCGACGTCGGTCCATCCGGACTGGTCGGCACTCCGCCCGCTCGAACAGCCAAAGTCACTTCAGGAGCAACTGGCATGACCACCCAACGCCTCGGCCTCATCATGAACGGCGTCACCGGCCGGATGGGGCTCAACCAGCATCTGATCCGCTCGATCGTCGCGATCCGCGACCAGGGCGGCGTCCGCCTGAAGAACGGCGACCGCGTGATGCCGGATCCGATCCTGGTCGGCCGCAGCGCCGACAAGGTCGAGGCCCTCGCCAAGCGGTTCAACATCGCGCGCTGGACCACCGACCTCGACGCTGCGCTCGCCGACAAGAACGACACCATGTTCTTCGACGCCGCGACCACGCAGGCGCGTCCGGGCCTTCTGACCCAGGCCATCAATGCCGGCAAGCACGTCTATTGCGAGAAGCCGATCGCGACGAACTTCGAGGAGGCCCTCGAGGTCGTCAAGCTCGCCAACGCCAAGGGCGTCAAGCACGGCACGGTGCAGGACAAGCTGTTCCTGCCGGGCCTCAAGAAGATCGCCTTCCTGCGCGACTCCGGCTTCTTCGGCCGCATCCTCTCGGTGCGCGGCGAGTTCGGCTATTGGGTGTTCGAGGGCGGCTGGCAGGAGGCGCAGCGGCCGTCCTGGAATTACCGCGACGAGGACGGCGGCGGCATCATCCTCGACATGGTCTGCCACTGGCGCTACGTGCTCGACAACCTCTTCGGCAACGTCCAGAGCGTGGTCTGCATCGGCAACACCGACATTCCGGAGCGTTTTGACGAGCAGGGCCGGAAGTACAAGGCGACTGCGGACGATTCCGCCTATGCCACGTTCCAGCTCGAGGGCGGCGTCATTGCCCACATCAACATGTCCTGGGTGACGCGCGTCTATCGCGACGACCTTGTCACCTTCCAGGTCGACGGCACGCTCGGCTCGGCCGTCGCGGGCCTTTCGGACTGCATGATCCAGGCGCGGCAGGCTACCCCGAGGCCGGTGTGGAATCCCGACGAGAAGCGGCTGCACGATTTCTACGGCGACTGGCAGAAGCTGCCGGACAATGTCTCCTACGACAACGGCTTCAAGGAGCAGTGGGAGATGTTCATCCGTCACGTCTACGAGGGCGCTCCTTACAAGTTCACGCTGCTCGAAGGCGCCAAGGGCGTGCAGCTTGCCGAATGCGCGCTGAAGAGCTGGAAGGAGCGGCGCTGGATCGACGTCGCCCCGATCAAGGCCTGAGGAGGGAAGTATGAACAAGCCCGTCCTGCCAATGTCATCCCTATCGTTGAAGCTGCCGAAGGCCGACCGGTCCATCGAGACCTACCGGCTCGCGGCCTCGCGAACATTCCCGGCGAAGCTCGAGGGACCGCTGAACCGCATCGCGTTCTCGGCCGTGCACACGGTGGCCGATCCCTTCGCCGACAATGACCCGTGGCTCTCCGTCGCTGTTGACTGGGACA
>NZ_JBFUES010000800.1:0-3525 GCF_056403875.1 Bradyrhizobium sp. P2_E8 | reverse complement strand
CAGCTTAACAGGAGGAGTGTTCCTATGTTGCAGTATTACATCAAGGCCACCCAGGGACTGAAGCATCTGAGTGAGGACAAGGACGGCGTTGTGTCGTTCGAATACGTGATCGTCGCCGCTTGTATCGTTGCCGCGGTGGCTGCTGCGTTCGGTGCTGGTGGTTCTGGTCCCATCTTCGACGCGCTGACGAGTGCGATCACGGCTATCGCCGCCAAGGTTACCTCTGCCGTCGCCTAATGCGTCCGCCCTCGCTCCGGGGGGCATCGGACTGTCCCCCCGCCAGCCTGAACGCGATCGGCGCCGCTGAGATGACTGCACTCGGAAGTTAATGCGGCCACCTGATTCGGGGGCGCCGGCCGCCGCCTCCTTTAAGGCGTGTATTTGATGAGTTGGATTATTCCCATAACCTCGTTTCTGGAAATCCTATTGTTGCTGTACGTCGCAACGACCGATATCGCGACACGATTGATCCGAAATGAGATTTGTCTAGCGCTCGCGATCCTCGGGATCGCCGGTCAATTGGCGAACCCGATGCAGGTTGCCCAGTCGCTGATTGTTGTTGCGATCCTGTTCCTGCTGCTGTTCGGCATCTACCAACTCGGCAAGATTGGCGGCGGCGACGTCAAGTTGCTGGTTGCTCTGGCGATTGGTCTCCCGCTGACCGGTGTAATCCAGCTGTTGACCGTAACCGCACTGGCCGGCGGCGTTCTCGCCCTGGTGCATCTGATGATGCGCCTCCTGCCGTATCCCAAGCTAGCGCCCGCCGGATCGTCGCTCGTGCGTCGCGTCTATGCGGTCGAGCGTTGGCGCCATTTGCGACACGCACCCCTGCCTTACGGCGTTGCCATAGCGTGCGGTGGCATCTGGACCATTTTCAGCGAAGGATTTTGACATGTCATCCGCTTTGCGCGTTTCGATCATCATGGTGTTCTTGCTCGCTACCGCAGCGTTCGGGCTCATTGCCTATAACATGAACCTGCCGAACCCGGCCCCGGTGGAGATCACCGAGAAGGCGCCCGCGCCGGCACCTGCGACGGTCGGGTACTTTGTTGCGGTGCGTCCGCTCCCGAGAGGTACGTTGGCCCGCGACGAAGACTTCACGGTACGCTCGGTGCCGCCGGAGCGCGTGCCAGCAGGGGCGATCCTTGAAACGCCCGACGCCAAGGTCGGCCTTCCCGGGTCCCTGGTTCGCAAGTTCGTCGACGCCGGCAGTCCCATCACATTGCAGGACATACTGCGTCCGCGAGATCGCGGTTTCCTCGCCAGCGTCCTGGCACCCGATAGCCGTGCCATCAGCATCAAGGTTGACGAGGAGTCCGGCGTCTCAGGCCTGATCCGGCCAGGTGATTATGTCGACGTCGTGTTGACCCAGGTGTTCGAGAAAGCAGATCCCGCACGTCGCGCCCTGAGCGAGACCGTTCTGCGCAATGTTCGGGTCATTGCAATCGATCAGGAAATTGCGCAAGGCGGCCGAGCCGTTAGTGCCGTGGTGGGTAAGATTGCGCAGACGGTATCGTTGGAGCTTGCGTCAGATCAGGTCAAGAAGGTCACGGTCGCAAAGCAGCTCGGAACGCTCTCTCTCGCCGTACGGTCGGCAGTCGATCAGTGGGACAAAGCGGACGCCGGTGCGATGTCCAGCTGCGACGTGTCGCCGGAGCTTGCCCGCCAGAATGCCGTTGCCGGCCAGACGACATCGGTGGCGATTCATTCCGGCGGCGAGGCCAAGCAATACTCAGTCAGGAAGCAGGACGCGGACGGCATCGACGCAATCGCCGGCTGCGATCCGTCGCCGGCGGCGGTTGTCCGCCAGACTGCGACGACGATCGGTTACGCAGGCAAGTTGCTGGAGAAACGTTGATGAGCATGGTCGTTGTCAGTCCGCCTGAAGAAACTGCATCTGTTGCAACGCGCGACCGGATCGTCTGTTTCGTAAATGACGAGCTTAGTGCTGCGGCTCTGCGCAAGGGCCTCGACGGCAGCAACCTGTCGATCAGGCGTGGCACGATCCGTCATGCCATAAGGATGCTCGAAACCGACAGCAATCTATCGGCGTTGGTGACGGACATCAGCGGCATCGATGATCCATTTACCGAGCTGGAGAGGCTGGCAGGCGTCTGCCCGCCCGATGTCCGGGTGGCTCTGATAGGCGAGAGCAGGGAGATCACCCTCTACCGCGAGCTGATGGAGACCGGCTTGACGGAGTATCTCCCGAGGCCGCTCACGCGGGATATGGTGTTGGACCAGCTGCGCCCGAAGCTGCTTGGCGATGTGGGGCTCAGTMAGCCCGATCGCGGTGGGCATGTGATCTCGATCTGCGGGGCGCAGGGCGGCGCCGGAGCGACCAGTATCGCCATCAACCTCGCGCTGCAACTGGCCGAGACGACCAAGGCCAAGGTCGCGCTGCTCGACCTTCATCTGCAAGGCGGGGAAACGGCAGTGATGTTGGGCGTTCAGCCTGGGCCAGGGCTGCGCATCGCGCTGGAAAACCCGATGCGGGCGGACACGCTGTTCCTCGAACGCGCGGCAATTGATGTCAACGAGCGGGTTTGCCTGATCTCCGCCGATGAGGAATTGGATGCGCAGCTGAACATCACCGAAGCGGGAGTGAGGCACGTACTGGGTCTGCTCCGCCAACGGTTCAATTACATCGTTGTAGATGTGCCGGTCCCGTTCCCGCCATCGATCCATCCGGTGATCACTCTCTCTCGTCACGTGCTGGTGCTTCTGGAAGCCGAGGTGACCGGACTGCGCAACGCCCACGCACTGCGCACCGCAGTCACCAACATCGCCGGCAAGGATCGGGTCTTTACCTTGCTCAACCGCGCCGATCGCGCCGGGGGTCTTCCCAGGGCCACGATTGTAAAGGCCCTGGGCGCAGAACCCGACATGGTGATTCCTGATCTCGGGAAGGGGATGACCCAGGCGGTCAATCTCGGAATTCCAGCTCTCAAGCACGTATCGGCACTGCGGCGTCACCTCGCCCCGATTGTACGGGAGATCACGGGGGTCGGCGCCGAGCGGAAGGGACGGCTGTGGAGGCTCCTTGGGCTATGAAGAGATTTGGTAGGCGCGACGATGACACGCCAGCTCGTTTGCCTGCATTGACGCCAAGCTTGCCTGCGTCGACGCCAAGCTTGCCGGCATCTACGCCGAGGCGCGACGAACCTCCGATTCAGCGGCCGTTGATGCCAGCCTCGCTGCGCGAACGCGTCATCGAGCAGATCGAGCCCGCGGCAGCCGCAACCGTTTCGCGCGATGTCCTTCGGCGGCAGATCGAGGAAATCATCCACGGAATCGCCAACCAGGATCGGCTCGAACTGTCGGGACGCGAGCAGCTTCAGCTGGCGGACGAGATTGCGGACGACATGACCGGCTACGGGCCGCTCCGCCCGCTTCTGCTGGATCAAACAATCAACGACATCATGGTCAACGGTCCGAGCAACATTTACGTTGAGCGAAGCGGCAAGCTGGAGCGGGTCGCGGTGCGATTTCGCGACAACGATCACATCGCGTCCGTAGCACAGA
>NZ_JBFUES010000799.1:0-3526 GCF_056403875.1 Bradyrhizobium sp. P2_E8 | reverse complement strand
CCTCGATCTCGGGCGAGCTCGTGGTCGGCTCGGGGATCTGCTGGAAGCGCGCGGCCAGGAACGGCGTCCCCGGCAGGAAGTCGAGGATGCGCGCGCGCTGCACGCCCTGGCAGACGATGTGATGCGTGCCGTCGGGCGCGGTGATGTAGCGCACGATGTTGGCGATGGTCGCGACCCGGTAGAGATCGTCCGGCCCGGGCTCCTCGATCTCGGGGCTGCGCTGCAGGACGATGCCGACCGGCCGCTGCTCGCGCAGCGCCTGCTGCGCGGCGGCGATGGACTTCGCCCGGCCGATCGCGATCGGCGCGATGGCGCCGGGAAACAGCACCATCTCGCGCACGGGGATGATGATCAGCGCGTCGTCGGGAATCTTCACGTCGGAATTGTTTTCGGAATTGGTCTGGGTATTCATCTGTTCGGTGGCCATGATCGACCTCAGGATTTGGCGAGGCGCAGCGCGACGCAGCCGTCCATCACGAAGCGGCTGATGGCGTAGCGGCCAAGGGGAAGCGCGATGCGCCGCTCGAAGCGGCCCTGCGGCAGCTCGAGCCGGTGGATGCGGGCGTTGCGAAGCTCCGGCGGAAGCGTGCGCTGGCCGGAGATCACGAGCGCGCCGTCATGGATCACCGTCTCGACATTGTCGGGATTGACGCCGGGAAGCGCGACCAGGATCAGGAGCTCATGCTCGGTTTCGAGCACGTCGATCGGCGGCTCCCAGCAGGCTTCCTGGCGGCCGAACTGCTGCCGCAGCCGGTCGGCGCGGGTCAGCGAGTCCAGGGCTTCGGACAGCATCCAGTCGAGGGGATTTTTGGGTTGCATGGCAAGACTCGGGAAAGGCGCTGCGTTTGGAAGACCAGCATATGGGGACGGTTCCCCGGAATTCCAGCATCGCGCGTTTGGAGCATGCCTGTCCCCTCGAACCCGAGGAGGCCCTTGCAGTCAGACGCCACGACGCCGCGGAGATGTTCCGCGGCGTCGAAGGCAACAGTTAGGCGCGGCGCGCCGATCAGGCGGCGGCGCGGYATTCCTCTTCCGCTTCGAGGTTGATGACGGAGGTGGCAAGCTCGGTCAGCGTGCGATCGGTCGCCTCTTCCTCATCGAGCGTCGCCTGGAGCAGCCTGGCGGCGTCCGGCATGCCGAGCTCCTCGGCCCAGGTGCGCAGTGTGCCGTAGCGGGAGATCTCGTAGTGCTCGACGGCTTGAGCCGCGGCGAGCAGGCCGGCGTCGAGGGCGGGGGCGTTCTTGAAATCCTTCATGATCTCGGCGCCCTCGTCGGTGATGCCGTTGATCGCTTCGCAGGGCTTGCCGCGCGCGGGCTTGCCCAGCATTTTGAAGATCTGGTCGAGGCGTTTGACCTGGCCCTGCGTCTCGCGCAGATGCTTGTTGAAGGCAGCGGAGAGCTGCTTGGAGTGAGCAGCCTTCGCCATCTTCGGTAGCGTCTTGATGATCTTGTTCTCGGCGAAATAGATGTCCTTCAGCGTCTCCAGGAACAGGTCGCTCAGCATCTTCGGCGCCTGACGTGGGCGGCGCGCCGCGGTCTTTTTCGCGTTCGCACGTTTCTTTGTTCGTTTGGCCATAAACCCTCCTCTCGAGGTGACACGGGAAGGCGATGCCCTCCTCAATCCTCGCGCGACCAAGACTCTGGGAGGGCAAATGTTCCTCGCGAAGGCCGCCTCGAGCCGATATGGATTGCGGCTCCACCTCGCGTGAGACCCACCCGCATGCTCGACTTCGCCCTGTCCGCCTTCGTGACGCTGCTGCTGGTGGTCGATCCCGTCGGCCTTGCGCCGGCTTTCCTCGCCGCGACCGGGGGCATGTCCGACACGGTCAAGCGTACGATCGCGCTGCGCGCCCCGCTGATCGCGGCCTCGATCCTGGTGGTGATCGCGCTGGTCGGAAACTGGCTGCTGCGGCAGCTCGGGATCGGCATCCCCGCGTTCCAGATCGCCGGCGGGCTGCTGCTGTTCGGCGTCTCCTACCAGATGATCTTCGGCGACCGCCCGCATCGCGAGGCCCGCGAGGCCGACAAGGCGACCTCGGAGCACGCGTCCGACGTCGCGGTGTTTCCGCTGGCCATCCCCATGATGGCCGGTCCAGGCGCGATCGCGACCACGCTGCTGTTGACGGGCAATGCCGGCTACGGGGCGAGGCTCGCCATCATCATCGCGATCGTCCTCGCGGTGTGCCTGCTCTGCATGCTGTGCTTCCTCTCCGCGAGCCTGATCGCCCGCACCCTCGGGCGCACCGGAAATGCGGTGCTGTCGCGCGTGCTCGGCATGCTGCTCGCCGCCTATTCCGTGCAGTTCGTGATCAACGGCATCGCGGCCGTCCGGGCGAGCCTGCCGTAGGATTGCGACGATCCGTTAATCCGTTGATTCCGCGGTCTATTTCGTGGAGCCGCGGCCCAGCCGGCGAAACGACGGGCGATCCGGTCGCTTTCGCTTGCGCTGCCATATTGCTTTGACGTACTTCCGGTCTGACAAACGCCCATCGCCAAGAAGCCGAGAAGAAATCGAGATGTCGATGATCGCGGACGAGCCCGCCAAGAGACAGGCCATCATCGACGCCTGCCGCCGCATGAATGCGCTCGGCATCAACCAGGGCACCTCGGGCAATATCAGCGTCCGGCATGTGGACGGGCTGCTGGTCACGCCGACCAGCGTGCCCTATGAGGCCATGACGCCCGACCAGATCGTGTTCATGGCGATGGACGGCTCGCACGCGCCCGATCAGAGGCCGTCCAGCGAGTGGCGCTTCCACCGCGACATCCTGAAGGCCCGGCCCGACGTCAACGCCGTGGTCCATACCCATCCGACCTATTGCACCATCCTGGCCATCATGGGCATGGAGATCCCGCCCGTGCACTACATGATCGCGGCCGCAGGCGGCGACAGCATTCGCTGCGCGCCCTATGCCACCTTCGGAACGCAGGAACTGTCGGAACACGCGGTGCGGGCGCTGGAGGGGCGGCTTGCCTGTCTGCTCGACCATCACGGCATGATCGCGCTCGGCAAGACGCTGGACAAGGCGATGTGGCTCGCCGTCGAGGTCGAGACCCTGGCGCGGCAATATCACGGCTGCCTCCAGATCGGGAAACCGCCGCTGCTCTCTAGCGCCGAGATCGAGCGGGTTCGCCAGCGCATGGCCGGCTACGGCATGTCGGAAGGGTAGGGCGAGCAGAAGGTGTTCGTGCGGATCAGACATCTCGTCGATCGCAAGGGATCGAACCGCGTCATGGTTCGCCTGCGCGCGCTCCTGCGCAGCAACGAGTTCTACCTGATCCCGCTCGCGCTGGTGATCGGCACGCTGGCCGGCGCAATCGTGACGCTGATGGCCGAGATCGCGCAGATTGCCCATATGCTCATATACGGCATTCCCGTCGACGTCCGCCTGTCGGCCAACGCCCGGGTCAGCCCCTGGGCGGCGCTGATCGCGCCTGCGCTCGGCGGATTGGCGCTCGGCATCATGGAATGGTCGCGGCGGCGGATGAAGATCTCCAGCGCGGTCGACCCGATCGAGGCCAATGC
>NZ_JBFUES010000798.1:0-3529 GCF_056403875.1 Bradyrhizobium sp. P2_E8 | reverse complement strand
GTTTAAGAGGAAACGCTAGAACAATAAAACACCAAGCGAGGAAACGAGATGTCACGCAAGAAGCTCACGCGGCGACAATTTGTGGCCGCAACTGCCATGTCCTCCGCAGCCTTGATCACCGCGCCCTACGTGCGCGGCGCCTACGCCGCCGGCAAGCTCTCGATCGGCTTCTGGGACCACTGGGTACCCGGCGCCAACGACAGCTCCAGGGCTCTCGTCAACGAATGGGCCGCGAAGGAAAAGGTCGAAGTCTCGATCGACTACATCACCAGCAACAACAAGAAGATCGAGCTGACCGTTGCCGCCGAAGCGCAAGCCAAATCCGGTCATGACATTCTTCAGATGTACACCTGGTGGCCGCATGCTTATGCCGAGCAGCTAGAACCGGTGAACGACGTCGTGGAGCCGGCGATCAAGCAGAACGGTGAAGTGAACGGCACCGTGAAATATCTCGGACAGGCGGCCGGCAAATGGCTTGCCGTCCCCGCCACCCCCGGGAGCCAGATCAAGGGGCCCTGCACCCGCATTGATCTGATGAAGAAGTACGCGGGTATCGATATTCAGGAACTGTACCCCGCGGGCGCACCGCCGAAAGCGGACAGCTGGAACATGGAGACATTCCTCAAGGCCGCCGAAGCTTGTCAGAAAGGCGGCTTCGCCTTCGGCATCGGCCTCGGCGAAACCACCGACAGTGTCGACACAGCGGGTGCGATCTTCCAGTCGTTCGGCGCCGAACTCGTCAACGCCAAGGGCGAGCCCACGGTGAAGACCGATCAGGTCCGTCAGGCGCTCGAATATTACAAGAAGCTGATCGCCTTCCTGCCACCGGACGCACCATCCTGGGATGACGCCTCGAACAACAAATGGCTGATCTCCGGCCGGGGCGCCCTCATCATGAATCCGCCAAGCGCCTGGGCGGTGGCCAAGCGCGACGCACCGCAGGTCGCCGAACAATGCTGGACGCACGGCTTCCCGTCCGGCCCGAAAGGGCGCTTTGCGCCCTATCTGCCGTACTACTGGGGTCTCTGGAACTTCTCCAAGAACAAGGAAGCGGCCAAGAGCCTGCTCACCCATTTGTCGCAGGCGTCGTCGATCGAGAAGTTCGTCTCTGCCAGCGGTGGCTACGACCTGCCCGCCTATGCGAAAATGACGACGTTGAAGACGTGGGCCGAGGTAGAGCCGCCGAAGGGAACGCTCTATCACTATCCCAACCCCCACAATCATCAGACGCTGTCGATTGCGGCCTCTCCTGCACCGCCAAAGATTGCCCAGCAGATCTACGCGCAGGCGATCCTGACCAAGATGGCGCTCCGCTTTGCGCAGGGAGAGAAGATGGAGACCACGCTCGCCTGGGCCGAGGGCGAGTGCGAAGGCTTCATGCGAACCTGAACCGGGATGTGCAACGGCGGTTCACGCCTCCGGCATGAGCCGCCAGCACAATCCGCCGTTCGATGTTGATCCGATGAAGCCGACCGCGCGGCCGGCTTCGCGAACAGACATTCTGAAAGGAAGGTTCGGTCATGGCCGATGTCGTCGTTCAGCACGCTCGCGCCGCTCGCACAACGAGCGCACGCAAGGGAGGGAGCCTGCACAATGCGTTGAGGCGAAAATCGACCGTGGCGTTTTTCCTGACGCTGCCGCTGATCCTGCTGATCGCACTGTTCGTACTCTACCCTGCTCTGTTCTCGATTCACCTTGCGTCGCTGAACAAGTCGATGCAGAAATTCGTCGGCTTCGGTAACTTCACCTTCCTGTTCAAGCGCGAGACGTTCTGGATGGTGGTGAAGCAGTCCTGCATTTTCGCGGTCACCGCCGTGTTCTTCAAAGCGCTGATCGGCTTCATCGTCGCGCATTTCGTGCACAACATTCCGGCCAAGGGTCAGCGCAAATGGCGCGGCATGCTGCTGGTGCCCTGGGTGATCCCACCGGCGATGAGCACGCTGGCCTGGCTGTGGCTGTTCGACCCCTCCTACAGCGCCTTCAACTACACACTCTCCTTGTTCGGCATCGGCCCCATCAACTGGCTCGGCGATGCCGCCTGGGCGCGCTTTTCCGTCATTCTCGTCAACGTCTGGTACGGCGCACCGTTCTTCCTGATCATGTATCTGGCGGCGCTGAAATCGGTGCCGGACCAGCTCTACGAGGCCGCCGCGATCGACGGTGCCAATTGGTGGCAGAAGATCTGGTTCATCACCCTTCCGATGATGCGCAACATCATCGCCATCACCACCCTGTTCTCGCTGATCGTCACCTTCGCCAATTTCGACATCGTACGCATCCTGACCTCGGGCGGGCCGCTCGACCAGACCCAGATCTTCGCGACCTACGCGTTCCGGGTCGGCATCGAGAGCAACGACATTCCGCTCGGCGCCAGTGTCTCCTTGTTCATGGTCCCCATTCTCGCCGTCGCAGCGATCTTCATCCTGCGCGACGTCAACAAACGTGGGAACGAGTCGTGATGAGCACGCTTGCAATCGACAAGGGCGGTCCGCGGCGCAAGGTCAAATATGGCAGCATGAGCCGCGACCGCGCCTGGGCGCTGCGCTGGTCCTATTTCTTCCTGGTGCTGTTCGCGATCTTCTTTCTGACGCCGCCGCTCTACATGGTGATCACCTCGCTCAAGAGCAGCGCGGAGATCTCGGCGGCGACCAATCCTTGGTGGGTATTCCACCCGACGCTGGCGAACTATGTCGAACTCCTGACGTCGAACCAATTCCTCCGGTTCTTCTGGAATTCGTCTATCGTGTCCCTGGTGGTCGTGGTCGTCACGATGCTGATCAGCATACCTGCGGCCTTTGCGCTGGCGCGGATGAAATTCTGGGGCTCGACGACGCTCGCCACCGGCGTATTCCTGACCTACCTGGTCCCGGACAGCCTCCTCTTCATCCCGCTGTTCAAGATGCTGGCGCTGGTCCAGGACATCACCGGCATCACGCTGCTGAACCGCTGGTACGTGCTGCTGTTCATCTATCCGACACTGACGGTGCCGTTCTGCACCTGGATCATGATCGGCTATTTCGCCTCGATCCCGAAGGAGCTCGACGAGGCCGCGATCATCGACGGCGCCTCCTGGCTCCAGACCCTGACGCGGATYTTCATCCCCGTCGCCCTGCCCGGCCTGATCGCCGCGACCATCTTCGCATTCACGGTGTCCTGGGCGCAGTTTCTCTATCCCCTGGTGTTCACGACGTCGATCGATCAGCTCGTGCTGCCGGTCGGCATCACCACCACGCTGATCAAGGGCGATGTCTTCAACTGGGGACAGATCATGACCGGCGCACTGCTCGGCGCAGCGCCGCCGCTGATCATCTATGCTTTCCTGATGGACTACTACATTGCCGGCCTGACCGCCGGCGCGACAAAGGGTTGATGTCTCATGGCTGACGTTGCATTGCGGAAGGTGGTCAAGCGTTACGATGATGTCGAAGCCGTTCGCGGCATCGACCTTGATATCGCCGACCATGAGTTCATCGTGCTGGTGGGGCCCTCGGGCTGCGGCAAGTCGACGACGCTACGCATGATCGCAGGC
>NZ_JBFUES010000797.1:0-3529 GCF_056403875.1 Bradyrhizobium sp. P2_E8 | reverse complement strand
ACGCGATGCAGCCCTGCAAGGGTTCAATCTAACCAATTCGTGATCTACATTGCGGGCATGGACGACCACACCGACCAGACCCGAAAGCCCCGCGCCGATGCCGTGCGCAATCGCGAACGCGTGCTCGAAGCGGCCAAGGCCGTGTTCAACGCGGGAGGTCCGGAAGCGAGCCTGGAGGCGGTGGCAAAGCGTGCCGGCGTCGGCATCGGCACGCTCTATCGGCATTTCCCGACGCGCGAGGATCTGTTCGAGGCGGTGTACCGGCGTGAGGTCGAGCAGCTCAGCGAGCTCGCCGAGCAATTGAAGATTGCGAAGGACCCGGTTGACGCACTGCGGCGCTGGCTACGTTCCGGCGTCGAATTCGTGGCCACCAAAAAAGGCATGTCGGCGGCGCTGGCGCTGACGTTCCAGAGCTCGTCGGAACTTGCGGCCTTCTCGATGGACAGGCTGACCAAGGCGATCGGCTCGCTGCTCGACAGCGCGGTCGCGGCCGGCGAGATGCGCGCCGATGTCAGCCCGGAAGACCTGCTCAGGGCTCTGATCGGCATGTGCTACATGCACGACCAGCCCGGCTGGCAATCCTCGGTGCTGCGGATGCTCGACGTATTCGTGGATGGGCTGCGGGTGCAGCCGGCCGGCAAGCCCAAGGCGCGCAGCGCCAAGCCCGCGAAGTCGGCGGTGAAACGGAAGCGATAGCGCGTCCGTATCTTGCCAGGGTCGTGCTAGGATCAGCATCGCCGGAATTTGAACGCGGAGCCTGTCATGCGCATTGCCGCCCTGCTCGTGGCTCTCGGTATTATCTTCAGCTCCGTCTCAGCATTCGCCGACGATGTCACCGCCGCGCAAGGCGTCATTCGCGCCCAGGAACAGGCTTTTGCGCGCGACGATGCCACGGCCGCCTATTCCTATGCCGCACCGGCGATCAAGGAGATATTCCCCGCCCCCGACATCTTCATGTCCATGGTGCAGAACGGCTACGCCCCTGTCTATCGTCACAAGAGTTTTGAATTTGGCGAGAGCAAGAACGAGGGTAACTGGATCGCGCAGYGCGTCCACATCGTCGATGCCAATGGCGAAGCCTGGGAAGCTCTGTACACGCTCGAGCAACAGGCGGACGGCAGCTACAAGATCACCGGCTGCTCGCTCCTAAAGGCGGGACAAGCAGTTTAAGTCGCAAAACCGGTCTTGACCGAACCCATCCGCGAGCGGATCAGCAGCAGCACGACGATGGCGATATTGACGGCGTTCCAGGCCACGCCATTCGCGAATGCCGCGGCATACGAGCCGGTGGCATCGAAGATGACGCCCGACACCCAGCCGCCGAAGGACATGCCGAACACCGAGGCGAAGATCACGATGCCGACGCGCGTCGCCGCCTCGCCTGCGGGCATCGCCTCGCGCACGATGATGGCGTAACTCGGCACGATCCCGCCCTGGAACAGGCCGAACATCGCGGAGATCAGGTAGAGCGAGGCGAGGCTGTCGAAGAACAGGTAGAACACCAGCGCAAAGCCCTGCGCCAGCGACCCGACCAGCAGCGTGCGGACGCCGCCGATCTTGTCGGCGAGGAAGCCCGAGCCGATCCGGCTGACGATGCCGCAGGCCATCATCAAAGACAGCATCTCGGCGCCCCTCGCCACGCCATAGCCGAGATCGCCGCAATAGGCGACGATATGCACCTGCGGCATCGCCATGGCGACACAGCAGGAGATGCTGGCGATCGAGAGCAGCACCGTCAGCGTGTTGGTCGAGAGCTTGAGATCGACCCTCGGCGGCGGCGCATTGGCATGGTCGCGGACATGGTCGTGGCCCATCTGCGCGCGCAGCACCAGCACCAGGATCGTCATCAGGCCCACGCAGACGAGGCCGATGCCGATATGGGTGTGGCGCCAGCCGATCGACTGCATGCCCCAGCTCACGATCGGAGGCCACATCGTGCCGGCGAAGTAATTGCCGCTCGCGACGATGGTCACGGCGAGGCCACGATAGCGCTCGAACCAGTGCGAGGCCTCCGCCATCAGCGGCGCGAAGGTCGCCGAGGTGCCTAGCCCGATCAGGAAATACGCCGCCACGAACTGCCAGAGCTGACCAGACAGGCCCGCGAGCACGTTGGCGACGCCGAGGAAGGCGATGCTGATCGCCATCGCCGGCACGATGCCGAACCGGTCGGTGATCTTGCCGGCGATCACGCCGCCAAGCCCGAAGCCGAACATCATGAGGGTGAACGCCAGCGACACCGCGCCGCGCGTGGCGGCGAATTCGGCCTGGACCGCGGGAATCATGACCACGATCGCCCACATGCCGACGCCTCCGATCGAGCCGATCAGAAGCGCAATGACGAGCCGCACCCAGGCCTGACGGGAATCAGGGCTGAATGAGTCTGAGATGTGTCCGGGATGATTTGGGGCGTGCACGGGCCGGACCATGGCCCGCGGATCGGAACACGGTCAAGCTTCGTGGCGTGATATTGGGCATGCGCGGTGCACTGCGGTAAGAAGATGCTTGGCGGATGCGCGTTTTGCCATTAGTTTGCAATCTGCGTGTGCAAGACTGCCGCGCGAGGAGCCTATCGGCGGAATGCTGTTGCGATTGACGCGATCGATGCGGATCAGGGTGGGGCGGATCATTGCCCTCGCCTATCTGTTCTGCGTGCTCGCGCCGGCCGCAAGCCTTGCCTGGGGCAGCGGTCCGGCGCCGTGCCTCGACGACGCGCTCCTCGCCGATCTCGTGCCGGTGCATCATCAGATGCAGGCCGGCCACATGCATGACGGCGTGCCGCATGACCACGCCGGACCGCATGCGCATCCCCAGACCGCGGCGCAGGACGCTCCTGCTCCGCATCATCATGACGGCAAGGGGACAGTGGGCCCGTGCTGCGCGATGATGTGCGTGAGTGCGCTGCCGGCCGATCTGCCTGTCGTCGCCAAGCCGCTTCAGCCCATCTCCGCCTGCGCGCCCGAGATCGTGGTCAGCCTGTACAGCGCGGCGCCGCCCCTTCTCTACCGTCCTCCCATCGCCTGATCTGACGCGACGACGTCAGGCCTAGCGCGCGTCCGCGCGCGCGAACCTGTGGTCTCAAGACAGATCAGGGATGAATTATGCTTACGCTTTCCGGGGCGAACTCCGCCGCCGCATCCGCGGCGCGTGGACGACACTTCTCATTTCATTGGCCGCTGCTGGCCGCGATAGCACTGGCGTTGTCAGGCTGCATGCCGGCAGCAACGCAGCTCGCCGGCGCCGATCCTGCCGATCCGGCGGCGAAGGTCGCGCCTGTCGGCTATCGGCCGACCGTCGCGCCCTATACCAGCCTGCGGCCTGCGACGCCGGCGCCATGGCGCGACCGCAACGACGCCGTCACGCCGCAGCCGAAGCAAGACCGGTAGGAACCCGCCATGACACACCATTTTGCGCGGGGCCTGCTCGTCCTCATTTCGCTCGGCCTTTCCGGTTGCGCCGCATTCTCGCCCGACAGCGGCATGACGGCGGTTTCAGACCTGACCAGCCAGACCATCAACAAGGACGTCGCCTT
>NZ_JBFUES010000796.1:0-3537 GCF_056403875.1 Bradyrhizobium sp. P2_E8 | reverse complement strand
GTCCGAGCGCGGCCTCGATCCGCCCTCGCAGAACCACCAGCCCGAAACTGTCGATCGGCAGATCCGAAAGCGGAGCAGACCAGTCGTGGTCGCCGGGCACTTCCTCCGCAATGATCTGGCGCAGCATCCGACGTCCCTTGGCAAGATCTTTTCACGCGACCGCACCGAGGGAAGCATTCCCTTGACCAGGGATCACATAACCCGACGCGGATGGCCGGATAGACCGCATCAGCAAGCGTATCTGGTGGGCGGTCACGGATTCGAACCGCGGACCCTCTCGGTGTAAACGAGATGCTCTAACCAGCTGAGCTAACCGCCCCTCGCCGCCTCTTTATCCCTACCCGCCCTCGGTGGGCAAGTACGGAACATCAATCCCCCGGCCTCCCCGGCAGCACCGGCACGGTGTCGATCCATACCGCCGCCGACTGGCACCAGATCTGCCGGCTGGGCCTCAGAGCGTCGCGCTGGCGGATGCTGCCCCAGCGGATGCCCCAATCGTCGGCCTGGTCGCCCTCGCCGCTGGTGAACAGCGGGGAACCGCAATCGGCGCAAAAATGCTGGAAGCGCATCCGGCCGTTGTCGCCGCGCTTGCCGTAGATTTTCGGCGTGCCGCCGGTGAGCCTGACGTCACCGGCGGAACAGATCGCGGTGACCCGGAACGGCGATCCCGTCAGCGTCTGGCAGTCCCGGCAATGGCAGATCGAGACCGCCTCGGGGTCGATCTCGGCCTCAAATGTGATCTGCCCGCAATGGCATTGCCCGTCGATCTTCATCGCCCTCGTTCCCTTGCCTCAAAACAAAAACGGCGCCCGAAGGCGCCGTTTTATCATCTTTCGCTCGAGATCAGTGAGCGGTCAGGCCGCCGGCGGCTTCGTCGCCGTCCGGCTTCACCGTCACCTTGGTGTCCTCTTCCCAGACGATCGGCACCGGCTTCTTCACCAGCGCCTTGGCGACGACGTCATCCAGCCGCGAGACCGGGATGATCTCCATGCCGCCCTTGATCGCATCGGAGATCTCCGTGAGATCCTTGGCGTTGTCCTCGGGGATCAGCACCGTCTTGATGCCGCCGCGGGCAGCAGCCAGCAGCTTCTCCTTCAGACCGCCGATCGGCAGCACGCGGCCGCGCAGCGTGATCTCGCCGGTCATCGCGACATCGTGGCGAACCGGGATGCCGGTCATGACCGAGATGATCGCGGTGGCCATCGCCACGCCCGCCGACGGACCGTCCTTCGGCGTCGCGCCTTCCGGCACGTGCACGTGGATGTCGCGCCGGTCGAACAGCGGCGGCTCGATGCCGTAGACGATCGCGCGCGAGCGGACGTAGGACGCCGCCGCCGAGATCGATTCCTTCATCACGTCGCGCAGGTTGCCCGTGACCGTCATCTTGCCCTTGCCGGGCATCATGACGCCTTCGATGGTCAAGAGCTCGCCGCCGACATCGGTCCAGGCAAGGCCAGTGACGATGCCGACCTGCGGCTCGCTCTCGATCTCGCCGAAGCGGTACTTCGGCACACCCAGCAGCTCTTCGAGAGACTTCTCGGTGACCTTGACCGACTTCTTCTTGGAGATCATCAGCTCCTTCACCGCCTTGCGGGCGAGTGTGGAGAGCTCACGCTCCAGGTTACGCACGCCCGCTTCGCGGGTGTAGCGGCGGATCAGCAGCAGCAGCGCGTCGTCATCGATCGAGAACTCCTTGGAGTCCAGGCCGTGCTTGGACACCGCGTTCGGGATCAGGTGCTTGCGCGCGATCTCGACCTTCTCGTTCTCGGTGTAGCCCGCGATCCGGATGATCTCCATGCGATCCATCAGCGGCCCCGGAATATTGAGCGTATTCGCGGTCGTGATGAACATCACGTTGGACAGATCGTAGTCGACCTCGAGATAGTGGTCGTTGAAGGTCCCGTTCTGCTCGGGGTCGAGGACCTCGAGCAAAGCCGAGGACGGATCGCCGCGGAAGTCGGCGCCCATCTTGTCGATCTCGTCCAGCAGGAACAGCGGATTGGACGACTTGGCTTTCCGCATCGACTGGATGATCTTGCCGGGCATCGAGCCGATATAGGTGCGGCGGTGACCGCGGATCTCGGCCTCGTCGCGCACGCCGCCGAGCGAGACGCGCACGAACTCGCGCCCCGTTGCCTTCGCGATCGACTTGCCGAGCGAGGTCTTGCCGACGCCGGGAGGTCCGACGAGGCACAGGATCGGTCCYGTCAGCTTGTTGGCGCGCGACTGCACCGCGAGATACTCGACGATGCGTTCCTTGACCTTCTCCAGACCGTAGTGATCGGAGTCCAGGATGGCCTGCGCCGATTCCAGGTCCTTCTTGACCTTGGACTTCTTGTTCCACGGGATCGACAGCAGCCAGTCCAGATAGTTGCGCACGACGGTCGCTTCCGCGGACATCGGCGACATCTGACGCAGCTTCTTCAATTCGTGCTGCGCCTTCTCGCGCGCTTCCTTGGAGAGCTTGGTCTTGGAGATCTTCTCTTCGAGATCGGCGAGCTCATCGCGACCGTCGTCGTCGCCGAGTTCCTTCTGGATCGCCTTCATCTGCTCGTTGAGATAATACTCGCGCTGGGTCTTCTCCATCTGGCGCTTGACGCGCGAGCGGATGCGCTTCTCGACCTGGAGCACCGAGATCTCGCTCTCCATCAGGCCCAGCACCTTCTCGAGGCGCGTGGTGACCGACAGCGTCTCCAGGATGCCCTGGCGATCCGCGATCTTGACGGCGAGATGGGAGGCGACGGTGTCGGCGAGCTTGGCGAAATCGGTAATCGCCTGCACGACGCCGACGACCTCGGCCGAGATCTTCTTGTTGAGCTTCACATAGCTCTCGAAGTCGGACACGACCGAGCGCGCCAGCGCCTCCGCCTCGACCGACTTCGCATCGGTGTCGGCCAGGGCAATGGCGGTCGCTTCATAGTAGTCGGCGCGATCGGTGTATTTCTGCACGCGCGCACGCTCGAGCCCTTCGACAAGCACCTTCACGGTGCCGTCGGGAAGCTTCAAGAGCTGGAGCACGCTGGCAAGCGTACCGGTCTCGTAAATCGCATCGGGCGCCGGATCATCGTCGGACGCGTTCTTCTGCGTTGCGAGCATGATCAGCGCGTCGTTCTTCATCACCTCTTCGAGCGCGCGGATCGACTTCTCGCGGCCGACGAAGAGCGGCACGATCATGTGCGGGAAGACGACGATGTCGCGCAAGGGAAGCACGGGATAAGCGTGCGTCTCGCCATGGACGATGGTTGGCCGGGGTTTTGGATTAGTCATGGCCTTTTCCTTTTGCTTTGCCCCCTTGCACGCAGCCCGCCATGCTCATGCGCAACCGCCACAAGGTGCCGAGGTGATCCACAAAACCGGTCTACCATTCGAAGGGCGGACCGGGCTTGCCGGATCGGAACTGAGGCGAATCTTGAAGAGAATTCACGCTCGCCGCCGACATTAGGTGGCTATCGACCCGGGGGGTGTCAAGTCATTGAAAAACGCGCGCCATCAGGCGCTTACGCACACGGGTAAGCGACGCAAACTCGGCTGCGGAGA